>JADJXG010000001.1:812500-992500 GCA_016715965.1 Saprospiraceae bacterium
ATTCTGTATTCTTTGACTGCTGTCTCAGGTTTTTCTTCCTTGGCTTCCTCATCAAAGAGCAATTTGCCCGCAGTGCTGGGCTTTTCGCCCAATACCGCCTGAGCCAAAGTACGAAATTCCAATTCTCTGAACAGTTCGGCAAGCCTCTCTTTGTTGGCACCTTCGATGCGGTAGGCTTTTTCATCAAAGACCACCGGTGCGTTGATGTCGATGGTGGCCAATTTTTTACTGAGAATGGCGAGATGGGCGTACTGATCCACTTTCTCCTTTAATTTGCCGGCCAGCAGATCTTTGTTTTGGAGAAGATTCTCGACGGTATCGTATTCCTGCAACAATTTGGCCGCAGTTTTTTCACCTACCCCGGGTATTCCAGGAATATTGTCCACTGAGTCGCCCATCAGACCGAGCATATCGATGACTTGATCGACTCTTTTGATGCCCCAGGATTCGGTAATTTCCTTGGGCCCCAATTTGTCGATGCCGTTGCCTTGTCTGGAGGGTTTGTACATAAAAATATGCTCCTCGACCAATTGGCCATAATCCTTGTCCGGGGTCACCATATACACTTCAAAACCCTCTCTGGCTGCCTGTTTGGCGATGGTGCCTATCACATCATCGGCTTCGTAAGACTCAGCAGTGACAATGGGTATATTAAAGGCCTTGACGATTTCCTCGATGTAGGGCAGTGCGACCGTGATGTCTTCTGGTTGAGCTTCCCGGTTGGCTTTGTATTCCGGATAATCCTGATGCCTGAAAGTAGGACCGTGCAAATCAAAGGCAACCGCAATGTGACTGGGTTTTTCGTTGTTGATGATGTCCCAGAGCGTCCTGGTAAATCCAGAAATGGCACCTGTGTTCAGGCCTTTTGAATTGAGAAGGGGACGGCCGATGAATGCATAATGGGCTCTGTACACCAGGGCGTGTCCATCCAACAAATAGAGTTTTTTCATTGCGGATTGGTATTCGAAGGGCTAAGGTAGGGAGAATGAAAGAGTAGAGAAGGGTAAATTTGCTAAATTGATTTCGCTAAATATCCAGAGATACCAATGAAATTTCAGCAAAGGTATTCTTGCGGAATGCTCATAAAATACAATTTTTCAGTCCATGCTTCAGTCTGTGAAGACAAAACATGGTTTGTACTTTTCGCATAAAAAACTGCCGTGCTATTAAGCTTTCCGTCTCTTATTCTTTGCGATATTTCTTGATGGCGGCTTCAATCATCTCTTTTCTGTTGTCAGGATCCGGATGGGTGGATGTAAATTCTGGCCTGCTCTGACCACCAGAAGCCATTTTGAGAATCTCCATGACGTCGATTAGTTTTTCGGGATTAAAGCCCGCATCCATCATAAATCGCACTCCAAGATCATCCGATTGTAATTCCTGTTCTCTACCGTATTTAAGGCCAATCAATGCTGCAATTTGCTGTGCCATTTGAGCGGAATTAGGATCTCCCATGGCCACGCCCGCAGCTCCTGCCAGACCCCGTAGAAGCTGATCTTTTTCCATTCTCTCGCCGGAATGTCTCCCTACAACGTGACCGATTTCGTGTCCAAGAATGCCTGCCAATTGCTCCACATCCGTCAAACGATCAAACAGGGCTCTGGTAATAAATATCTGCCCTCCGGGCAGTGCAAATGCATTGACCACATTGCGGTCTGCCAGTAAGTGGAAATCGTACTGATAAGGAGTTTTAGATGCGATGCTGGCTTGCACCAGCCGCTGACCAATTTCTTTGACCAGTTGCTGGGCGCGTTGGTCTGCATCATAACCCCCATATTCCTGCACCATCATGGGTTTGGATTGCAAGCCAATGGCGACTTCCTGCTCGGGGCTTATGCTCACATTTTGGCGGATACCCAGGTATTCATTGTATGTGCTGGTAGAACAATATCTAAACAAAGTGACTGCAGCGATGATGAGACCTACAATCAGGGTCCCTCCGGTACGGCCCCGGTTGCCTAAAATTCCAAGGGGTATTTGTGATTTTAACTTATTCATAATTTGGATGGCTTGAAGAATAAACAACAAAGTAAATAAATAAATCGTTCCTAACAGCCCTTTGAAGGACATGCCAAAGGATTCACCCGGGCCAACGAGCCGGTAAGAAGGGTGAAAATAAATCCATATTAAAAGTATTGTAAATTCTTAATATGCGTATATATTTATTTAACAATATTTAATATATATTTAATTTTTAATATGTATAAAATAGATCAAATGAATTATATTAGCGTTTTGTTTAATACATAAATCGTTATTAATATGGGAATTAAATTTAGTATTGGCAAACTCCTTCGACTGTCTCTGTCCATTGTCTTCACCATTGGATTAAATTCCTGCGTGAGTTCCCATTCAATGGGACATCCATACCAGGACAGCAGCCGCATCCAAAAGAAAGTTTCATCCAGGCCACAACAGAACACCACGGATGCAGGCCTGAAACCCAAAAAATCATCCAATACGCAAAAGCAGAAAAATAAATCCCATCAAAAAACTTCCGCAAAAATTGCCAAAAAACCGGAACAAAAGCAACAGCGAATCCTTGTAGCGGATACCAGGTTGGATTCTGTTTTATCCCCGCCGGTACAAACCATCCGTGAAAAAATCATCCGCGAAGCAAGAAGTCTTTTGGGTACTCGATACAAACCAGCTGGCAAGACCCCGGCTGGATTTGACTGCAGTGGCTTTGTCATACACGTTCTCAGCAGGTTTGACTTTCAGATGGCCGCGTGCAGTGCTGATCAAAGCAAATGCGGTCGGAAAATTTTGGCGGCTGAAGCAAAACCAGGAGATCTGATTTTCTTTGGGTCCAAAGACAGAATCCACCACGTCGGTATATTGACCGAAATAGATGATCGGAAAATGATGATGATTCACAGTTCATCCTCCAAAGGAGTCATCGAGGAAGACATCCTAAAGTCAGATTATTGGCTCAAGAGAATCAAGATGATCAGGGATTTGGATAGTTTCACCCGACAGAAAGGTATCACCATGAACTAAAAAATTGGTAATTTTGCGGTTTTCCAATCAAAAGGGGATGATTCGGAAAAATTGGACGATCCTGTTATGTAGTTCCCCAACGATCTCTTATGATTCATTTAATATTGTTTGGTCCACCTGGATCAGGAAAGGGTACCCAGGCTGAAAAACTCATTAAAAAATACAATCTGTTTCACATTTCTACCGGTGATTTGTTTAGAGCCGAAACAAGTCAGAAAACACCACTTGGTCTGAAAGCTTTGGAATACATGAACCAGGGTATTCTCGTACCCGATGAGATTACCATTGGCATGCTTAAGAACAAACTTCGCGAATTGGACCATGTTTCCGGTATTATTTATGATGGATTTCCCCGGACCATTGCACAAGCCATTGCATTGGACAACATGCTCAATGAAAATGAGGAAGAAATTAAAATTTTATTGGCTCTTGAGGTGCCGGATGAAGAAATTGTCCGCAGGATTATCAAGCGCGGAGTCACATCCGGAAGACCGGATGACAGCGATGAGTCGATCATCCGAAAAAGAATGGAAGAGTATCGTCAAAAGACTTCTGAAGTTTTTGATTTCTACGACCAGAAAAACAAATCCAGAAACATTGATGGAATGGGCACGGTCGATGAAATATTCAAAAGAATATGCACTGAGTTGGATCCTTTGATCTAAGTAAGTAGATGCTTCTAAATCTTCATCCTTTCATAACTTGGCTGAACAAAATTTTGTAGATTACGTCAAAATCTGTTTCCGATCAGGACACGGAGGGCCCGGTTTTGTGCATTTTTTCAGAAGCAAGCACAATCCCAAAGGTGGACCAGATGGCGGAAACGGCGGAAGAGGAGGACACATCATCCTGCGCGGCAATAGCCAGTTGTGGACCCTGCTGCATTTGAAATTTAGAAAACACATTTACGCCGAAAATGGTGTCGCCGGAGGTGAAAACAATTGCACCGGAGCTGATGGGAAAGATATCATCCTGGATGTTCCTCTTGGAACGGTAGCCGTACATCCTGAGACCGGAGAAAAGCTACTTGAAATTACCCAGCACGATCAATCCGAGATTTTATTGGCAGGTGGACGCGGTGGAAAAGGAAATGCCTTTTTTACTTCCAGCACGAACCAATCACCGGATTATGCACAACCCGGAGAAGCCGGAATTGAAGAATGGCTCATTCTAGAACTCAAAATCCTGGCTGATGTTGGACTTGTAGGTTATCCAAATGCCGGAAAATCCACCTTGCTTTCGGTTCTTTCTGCTGCGAAACCCAAGATAGCCGATTATGCCTTTACCACCCTGGTGCCCAATCTCGGGATAGTGTCTTACAGGGATTCGAAGTCCTTTGTGATGGCGGATATTCCGGGAATAATCGAAGGTGCCCATGCTGGAAAGGGCATTGGAACCAGATTTTTAAGACATATTGAACGAAATTCTGTGTTGTTGTTTATGATCCCCTGCGACAGCGCTGATATCCGCAAAGAATACCAGGTGCTCTCCAATGAATTGCATCAATTTAATCCTGAATTGTCTGACAAGCCCCGCTTGCTGGCCATTACAAAAACGGACATTGCTGAACCCGAATGGAAAGATCTGATTAAAAATGAATTGCCTTCCGGCATTCCGTATGTATTTATTTCCTCTGTAGCACAACAGGGACTTGAAGAACTCAAAGACAAGATCTGGCAGCTCCTGGAGCATCCGCTGCAATAAATCAGCACTCAAAATCTGTAAGTTCCATTCAACTTCCATTTCCAACGATAGGTTCTGCCTGAAGGTCTTGAATGGATTGTCACTCGATGCCAGCTTTTGCTGAAACCACTCTTGAATATAAAATATCTTTGCATCATGGATCCCAAGGAAAAATTAATAAAAGACCTCCTTCATCAACACTACGTGATGTTAAAGCCATCCGCGGTAGCGGGTGTGGGCGTATTTGCCATTCGCGACATTCCAAGCGGATGCAGAGATATTTTTTCAATAGATCCGGGCGATTGGATTTGCCTGGATAAAAAGGAAGTGGAAGCCCTGCCAAATCACAGCAGGCTTTTGGTTGAAAACTATTGTCTCTTTGACAAACAACAATATTATGTACCCGCACATGGATTTAAGACCATGGATCTTTCGCTTTACCTCAATCATTCGGATCAACCCAACTTGAAATCGGTGGATGAGGGGGCCTTTTTTGAAACCATCAGAGACATTCGAGAAGGAGAAGAATTGTTTTTAGACTATGGGGAGATTTGTGAATATGACTCGTCAAATTGAAATGATTGGATCTAAGTGATGGATTGAACGGGTTCGTTACTGGTTCTACATGAATAGTATTCACCCATTGACCTTGATCGCGAACTTTTGCACAAGATTTTATAAACACAAATCCAATTTCATAAAAAAAGCTCCAGCTACAATTCCCATCCATTGCTACTTGTAGCGATCATTCAATCCAAAACCATTCTTGATCATTGGTATTATTTTGTCCAGACGTTTAAGTTTGGTCGCTTCCTGCTTGGCTTCTTCAATATGCAGAATGTATTCTTTTTGTTTACCGGGAGACAGTTTTTGGAAAGCCTCTTTGAGTGTATGGTCTTTGGAGAATGCATCTGAAACAAGATCCGGAACGGGCAATGCTTTGAATTTCTCCGGTTTAATTTTAAGACCCTTCCTTTCGATTTCAATGGCTTCCAGAATGTATTCCATGATCTTACTTTGGTCCATTTCAGATATTGAGCCAAAGCGCCATTGACGCTGAGATTTTGTCTTACCTTCCTGGGCATTTACAAGCACCATGTATGGATCTTTTAGAAAGACGCCATTGTAAAACCATATGGAAAAAAAGTTTTTAAATCCTGAATAACTGACGACATTCTTTGTATGATAGGTATAGACTGGAGCACCCCATTTGATGGTTTTCTCCAAACCGGTTTTTTCAAGGATTGCAGCCATTAGCGATTCTTCTTTTTTCCACTTATTTTTAGAATTCATTTATAGAAATGTTTAATGTTTCATAATAAATAATTTTCCACAATATCCGGATTTACTTCATACACCAATACAAGAGAATAGGATTAAAGAAAAGGCGACTTAATATTCATTTTTGTATTTCACTCCATTTATTTTCAAATGCACAAAGTTGCTCATTTAACATTTGTGCTTTGCAATTTCATTCTCGCCTTTAAAACAAGTACGATTGATCATTTATTTTTTTGTGATTCTCACCTTGCAGGATAAGCATCATTATCCATTTTTTCCAAATCATTATTTTACAACTTTTACGTCTTTCGCAACAAGTTTCCATTATCACCTGTCAATTCTCAATTGTCAATTATCAATTCTCTATTGTCAATTCTCTATTGTCAATTCTCTATTGTCAATTATCAATTGTCAATTATCAATTATCAATTATCAATTATCAATTACAAATTGTTCGATTTGCTTGTTTTGATGATACTAACCAATAACTTCAACAACTCTCTAATCTTCAAATTGAAACTACCAAATTGAACTTCGTCGATCATCTTTGTTTTTACAAGAATTTCCAACCAATATTCCGTTTCATTGGCCTCTTTCAACGCAATGGAAAGTTTGTGAATAAAATCCTTGATGCTTTCCGCCTGCTCTGCCTCACGAATCAAAGCACCAATCGCAGTTCCAGAGCGCATTAATTGTTTAGAGAGTACATACTCTTTCTTCCCTTGAAGTTCATTGCACAAATATACAATTTCAATAGCAAAAATCAGACTCTTTTCCTTAATAATATTTGGTCCTTTCATACTCTCAAGTCAATTCCCAATTCTCAATTATCAATTGTCAATTCTCAATTTTCCATTGTCAATTCCCAATTCTCAATTCTCAATTATCAATTGTCAATTCTCAATTATCAATTGTCAATTCAAACATCATAATTAATCTCCAACTCCTCCGTAATCGGGTGAGCCTGGCAAGTCAGGATATAACCCGCAGCAATCTCTTCTTCTTCCAATCCCAATGCCACATCCATTCGCACCTTTCCTTGAATGACTTTTGCAATGCAGGTAGCACATGCTCCGGAAGAACATGAATAAGGAGGATTCAGCCCTTGTCGGATCAACCCATCCAAAATTTTTTCACCCGGATTGAGAATCAGCTGGTGGTTTTTCTTTTCGAGTTGGACTTTAAGATCGCAGAGGGTAAGGACTTCCAGTCCGGTATTTGAATTGGAGTCAGTTTCGGGTAAACTAAAATATTCTTTGTGCACCAGAGAGGCCTCGATCCCCATTTCAATGAGATGTTTTTCAAGATCCTGAATAAATGCACCGGGTCCACATAAATAATAACTGCAATCCTTTATTTCAGCGGGATGCCTTTTCAAAAATTCTGCAATCATTTTACCATCGATTCGACCCTTTAGTCCGGACCAATCGGATCTGGATGTCCAAAGAAATCCTTTCTGGTGCTTACTCAAGGCATATTCAATCATCAACTGGCCTTCGTATTTCTGAGCAAGCGCATCAATCTTTGATTTGAATATAATATCTGATTCTCTCCGATTGCCATACAACAAATGAATCTTGGATTTAGGTTCGTGTTCCAACAAGACTTTGATCATGGAAAATACCGGAGTAATACCACTACCTGCCGCAAAAAAATAATAAACTCTTCTCCGTCCTGGATCTGCGTCAATCATAAATCGACCATGGGGACCGGAGACCATAATTTCATCACCTACTTTTGCCTGATCTACGATCCATTTAGAAATCATTCCCTTGGGTACTTTTTTAACCGTGATGCTCACCGTCTTTTGGCCAGGCATCCCTGAATAGGAATAACATCGCAGGTATTCTTGTCTTTGGTACCTCATTTTGAGGGTGAGGTACTGCCCTGCCTTAAATTGTGACAATGGGTGCCCCGCCCCTGTCTCAAATTCAAGACTCACTGCATCCTCCGTCTCTGAATGCCTGGCTTTTATAACGACCGGGTAGAATTCCATTGTGATTAGATCTTTGCTCGCTCAAAACAACGCAAATCGGTCATTTAGGTTTATGAGGCTCATGGATTATAAACTACCCCACTACCAAAGGAATATTTTCTTCGTTTCTTTTGGCTTATAAACCTCCGCCTTGATGCCGTAAAATATAAGATCCTTGGAGTCTAAGTTCCAAACATAGGATTTAAACAAGTCTTTGTTTCGCGCAATTTTGGGAATCATAGACCAGTATTGAATGGTTTTAATGGTATGATCTTTGAATAATTCAGGATCTTGATTTGCAATATGCCATCTATACACTTTTGATCCAGTCACCATATGAGCAACCAAACCAAATTTAATGCTATCCAATTGATTTTTTGAACCCACCGTAGCTGATAGTTTAATCCATTTATAGTCGGCATTGTTCAAATAGGCATTGGGGATTAAGCTGCCTCTTTGACCAAATGACTCAGAACGTCACCAACAGGTCCAGCTTGCAATTACATAAAAATTAATCACTGAAAATGATAATACACTTAGTCTCCATTCCCGGTGATATTTATAGACAAACCAATGACCTGCTATCATTAACAGTGCCATAGAGGTATAAACAAATAATCCTTTTCTAAAACTAAAAGTTACTTCCAGTAAATAAGGATTAAATTGATCCAATTTTTCCCCCGGATTGTCCCGATAGGAATAATAGAAAAATGGTCCTGTAACGATATTCCAATAAATCAGTTGAATTCCGATGATGGTCAATCCTGATAAAAACGATATCAATAATTTCAATTGGTTATTCCATAACAAGTACAAGCTGTGCGGTTCCTTCTGGTGTGCATTTACGATATAAAAAAAGGAATGAATGCACAAAATATTTCAGAAACCCTGCAAATGGTAATCCGTGCAGTTAGAAAAAGAAGGACCACTAAAAATAAAAATCCAGAACATCCAAAAAAAACTCAATCTGTAAGCATTCAGTACCAATTTATTTCCCCTCCACATAAAGCGCATCAGACGGATCGGGTAAAGGCAATTTAATTTCATCGTAAAATGTTGCCAAACTTAGATAAAACCATGGCGCTACGATTAACATTCCCAAACCTAAGGTAAACAAGGAGAGAATGGTCAGGAACATGAAAAAAATGCAAATTTTAAACAATCTCCATTTGTGACCCATCATTATGGTCCTGCTTTTTGACATTGCCTCAAAAATATTGATGTTCTGATCTTCTGCCAATATAAAAAACATCATCGAACAAGAAAGTGCGATCACAATCCCAGGAATAATGAGCAAAAGCAGAAACAATAAAACCATTATTCCATACACCAAATAAGCAGCAAATGATCTGAAAAATCGATTAAATCCAGAAAAAATCATTCGCCATGAATATTCTAAGCCTCGAACTATGGCCAATGATGTGGCTGAAATTCCAATTGTCATGGCGCCACCAAAGATCAAATCAAACAGAAAATCAAAATGAAAATTCAATTTTAATTCTTCAAACCGAGGAGAAAAGTATTCATTGAACGTAAAATAAAAACTAAAAAACTGGTAGAATAGAGGAATCAGAAAAACTGGAATTATTGATGTCCAATCTTTTTTGAAAATCAACCAGGCGGACTCTGTGACACTGGAGATACCAGGATTTTGATGACTTCTATTGGTAAGATCCATAAAGCAGGCAGAATTTAAAGAATGATGAATAAAATTACATTAAAATACAATTCAAAAACATGTAAGCCTCAATAACAAAGGAATAAAATTTACTATATATGATATAAGGGAAAGCGCTTACTGAGGTTTGTTTTGTTCAAGGTCAAAATTATCATCTTTCTGCAAAAGTCAAAAAATTATTTAAACTAAATCTAAAATAGGGTTTGTACCCTGTATTACCAAAAATAATTTATGAATAAGCATTTAACATAGATACCAAATAAAATCCATCTATTGAAAGGATGGCTATTGGACGGTTGCCACTGATTAAAATTCTATCCGCTGGGAAATCCAACCACCGGACTTAAAAAACTTTTGCTTCAGCTTAAAATATGATGTAATTTTCGGCAAGATATTCTTCATATAATAAAAATTCAAACAATGAAAAAGCTCATTCTGATCCATTTAGGGTTTCTGTCTATGCTAGCTGGCAATGCCCAAACGAGCTATTCCTCCGCCACCAGGCTGGCTAAAGCTTGTCAGGTATGGGGATACCTCAAATATTTTCATACGAATTTAAATACCTGCAGCATGGATTGGGATAGCGTCATGTTAGCTCATATAGACCCAATAAAAAACGCAGTGGACGATGAGGCTTTTAATAGAGCATTGGAATCGCTGATCGATGCTGCTGGCGAAATGCCTGTTCCAACTACCCCATCCGATGAACCGGAACCTCAACTTTTAAATAATTTACAATTTTTTTGGAAAGACGATCTGGTATTTTCAGAAAGGGTCAAATCTTCCCTGGATACCGTAAGAGCAAGGTTTCGCTCAACACTCAATTGTTATGTCAAAGATAATTCAAACTACTCAATTCCCAATGAAGGTTGGCTCGCATTTACCAACGAGAATGTGCACATTCCTTCTCCGGAGTTTCCTTCTGAGGCTTATCGACTTCTGATTATGTTTCGCTATTGGAATATTATTAATTACTTTTTCGCATACCGGGATCTTATGGATGTCGATTGGTTTAACTCCCTTGAAAATTTTATTCCCGTAATGATCGGTGCAAAAAACCAGATTGAGTATTTGCATACCTTGCGATATTTTTCTGCCACCATCAATGATGCGCATGCTATATTCAGTAATTCAGATTATATCAAGCTCTATCTTGGCGGGAGCAGTTTTCCGCGATTTTGGATGACGCGAATCGGAGATCAATATGTTGTCAGTCGGGCATGGTTGCCGGGAAATGAATTACAACCGGGAGATATCATTCTATCGATCAATGGTCACACCATCGAAAAACTTGTGGATAGCCTTTCCGGATCACGACCTTTTTGTACTCCGGCTTCCTGGTATCGCGATCTTGTCATTAACATGTTGCGAGGTGCTCAAGGAAGTACGATGCTGATTGAGGCTGAAGGCCCCAATGGCAAATTTACCACTTCCATTCAACGCAATGTTTCAAATTTTGCACCAGAATATCTGATGAGCAATCAATATTCTAAATCTCAATTTGTAGATTGCGGATATGGTTATGTAAATATGCAAAAACTTTTGGATTTTGATTTTGATCTAATTTATGAGGTGATGAAAGATGCTCCGGCCATTATTTTTGACCTCCGCAATTATCCGAATGGGACTGCCTGGGCTATCATTGATAAACTCATGGAACGGATTGACACATCAGCCATCCTCAACCTCCCAAGCGTTTTATATCCCGGAACCTGGCAACCCACTCCCTACTATGAAGTGAATAGAACCATTGGAAATCCTGAACCATACAAAGGAAAGATCATCGTCCTATGCGATGAGAATACACAAAGTCAGGCAGAATATTCCATCATGAAATTGCAAACCTTCCCGAATTGTAAAGTCATCGGCACTCAGACTGCAGGGGCTGACGGCAATATCGCTACGGTGCACCTCCCCGATACCACCGATATGTCATTTACGGTCCTTGAGGTGTTGTATAAAGATGGTTCTCAAACACAGCGCAGGGGAGTCCGGATTGACACAGTGGTCGGACCCACCATTGAGGGATTGAGGAGAGGCGATGACGAAGCTTTGCTGGCCGCACAGGACTGCTTGACCCATCTTACAAAAATTAGCCCCGAATCAGATTGGAGCATTTACCCAAATCCTGCTACGGATATGGTTAATATCAAAAATGCTCCAGAAAATGTCCAAACAATGACCATCAAAAATATCACAGGCCAAACAGTAATGGAAGCCAGTAAGACCACTTCCATTCATCTGGGTCATTTGCCAACAGGTACTTACCAACTATCTCTTCGGACAAATAAAAGTGTATTCGTTGGACGAAAATTAGTCATACTGCGATAGGGTCAATCGATGCTCAATCGTTGGATCGATCCTGGTTCCCTTGATTTAATATGAAATAAAAAATCAAACCCAAAATTGTAAAATCAGAAAAGGACTTTAAATTATTTTTGCAATACACTGAATCCAAAAAAGTCAAAAAGGAAGGTATCTTTGTCGGATAGATAAAACACGAATAAATTTTATTTATGAACTAAAATGAAACACAGTGCTATTGCTTGGCAAGCTACTTTGCTTTTATATTTTCTTAAAATAAATTGATTATTTCATTCCGATGATTGAAGCCTCAAGTCAAACCCTGTCCATCGTCATACCTGTATATAACGAAGAAAAAACCATCCATCTGATTCTTGATAAGATTCGCTCCGTTCAGTTGCGCAACCACATCGAAAAGGAAATCATATTGATCAATGATTGCTCGAAAGACCGCAGTGAAGAAGTTTTACAAACCTATATCCGAAATTATCCGGAAGTGCGTTTTATTTATCACAAACAAACCTTCAATCAAGGCAAAGGAGCTGCTTTGCACCAGGGAATTCGGATGGCTACTGGTGATTACATCATCATCCAAGACGCAGATTTGGAGTATGATCCATCGGAGTACAACGAACTTTTAGCACCGATACTGGATGGTTTTGCAGATGTGGTTTATGGTTCAAGATTCATAGGTGGTAAGCCACATCGCATTTTATTTTTCTGGCATTCGATTGGAAATTATATTCTGACATTCCTCTCCAATATGTTCACCAATCTCAATCTCACAGACATGGAGACTTGTTATAAGTTGTTCAGGGCCGATGTCATCAAATCGCTTCATCTCAAAGAAAAGAGATTTGGATTTGAGCCGGAAGTAACCGCAAAAATTTCCAGGGTCAAGGATGTAAGAATTTATGAAATTGGAATTTCTTACTATGGCAGAACCTATGCAGAAGGTAAAAAAATTAACTGGAAAGATGGGTTCAGGGCAATTTATTGCATTCTTAAATACAATCTATTCCCTCATTAATTGGGATAAGATATCGGCGGACAATTCAAACGTCCAAAATAATACATCAATCCCACTCCAAGACTTACATACATATCCCGATCGTGGCTGTCACCCCTTTGGAAGCCCCTTGTACCGATTTTCTGCTGATTGACATCCGGAATACTGGGATCTGCTAAAAATGCAGCGATGGCTCCTTTTTGACGGGCCAAAGCCAATACATCGGGATAAACAGTACTGACATCGTCCAGGTAATCGGTGAAAGCAAGTCTGGCGTTGAGATCCACCTGCACACTCCATCGATAATTCAGATCAAATTTCGCACCCAGACCAAAGGTCCAGGCACCAGAGATGGTTCCGTATTCTTGCCCGGTCACCTGTCCTTCCGTGCCGATCTCCCTCAACCGATAAGTGGTGCCATCCACCCTGCGCTTTGGACTGTATTGAAAAACGGCAAAGCCCATGGTCATATATGGAATCAAATGAAAACCCCTTTGGCCATGGATGTATTCAAAAAAATGAAGACCGAGCACCGGGTTAATTTCAAATACATCGGTGTGAAAGGCGAGGTTGCGGCGCTGATCAAAGAAGTTGTCTGATTTGGCGTCACTGCCTCTGAGTCTTACATAGTTGAGTTGTGTCTGGATGTACAATCGACTGTTAAAATTATACCTCGCTGTTGCTCCAAAGGCAAGTCCAGGCTCGTTGATGCGGTAGAGATTGTTGATATCCCCAAAATAATGAGAGGCGCCCAGCCAGGCTCCAAGTTCAGCGCCTTTTTGGGCATTTGCATCCACAAAACTCAGCAGTATACTGCTCAAAACACCAACAATCAGCTGAAAAGATCTCATAAACAGGACAATTAACGGCAGATTCCGGCCAATTGTTGCAATAAAACCATTCTAAACCCTTCATGGAGTGCCCATGCAACTTTGGTTGTAGATCATCCCCGAAATCCTTTGTTTGAAATCAAAGAAAAAAAAGAATTTAACCTGCTGATGGTGGTTTATCCTGAGGAGGTCTGTTTCTCTTTTTAAAGCGATTTTTTCTGTTTTGATTTTGGCCCGGAGGCTGAGCGGACCCTCCTTCCCGAGGCCCTCCCCCTTGAGGAGATGGGGGTTTTGGACCCGTATTGACATTGCCAGGTGGATTCTGGGCCTTGGGTGTTGAGCCCGGAGATCCCTGAAATCCTTCCCCACTTTTCTTTTTCTTCTTTTTCTTTTTCCTCTTTTCTACCGGCAACTCGATCTCTCCGGTGACATCTACAAACTGATCTTCGGGTTTGACCACTGTGTTGTTGTCTTCTGCTGCAATGATGTCATCCGGATATTCGCCCCGGTCATTCATGGCTTTGATCCGGCGCACTTCATCGGGTTCGAGGGGCATGACCATAGAGCGGCCTTTTTTTGGTTCGTACAAGTAGTACACCACTCCTTTGAAAATATCTATTTTAACCAAACTTGCGACTCCATTTTTTGCTTTGAGGCGTTCCACATCGGAAGGGTATTTCTCCAATTCTTCGATGTACAAATCGAGCTCGTAGTTGAGACAACATTTAAGGCGTCCGCATTGACCAGATAGTTTGGATTGGTTGATGGCGATGTTTTGATACCGAGCAGCAGTGGTATTGACTGATTTAAAATCGGTCAGCCAGGTAGAACAACAAAGTTCCCTTCCACAGGAGCCAATACCTCCGATACGGGCTGATTCTTGTCTGGATCCGATCTGCCGCATTTCCACTTTAACCCTAAACTCCTTGACATATTGCTTGACCAGCTCTCGAAAATCAATCCACCCATCAGCCGTATAAAAGAATGTGGCTTTTCTGAGATCGGCCTGATACTCGACGTCACCCAGTTTCATGTCCAGGCCTAAATTTCTGGAGATCACCCTGGCTTTTACCAGAGCAGCCTTCTCCATGGATCTCGCCTCCTGCATACGCTCAATGTCCCGGGGATTGGCTTTTCGCAAGATGTCGAATGATATCCGGTCCTGCTTAAAATTCTTCTTTTTCATCTGGAGCTTGACCAGATCGCCCATAAGGCTTATTCTTCCAACATCATAACCCCCGCTTCCGGTGTCCACCACCACGAGATCACCGGTGGTAAAATAGTGTTTGCCCCCAGTCTTATAAAAAGTCTTCCTGGCACCATTCTTAAAACTGACTTCCGCCAAATCAGAACCCGTCGGATCTTCGATGTCGAGCGCTGTTAGCCAGTCATACGTATTTAATTTATTGCAACCTCCCGAAGCGCAGTGTCCCTTATCTCCACAACCTGCCGGCGAACCATTTTTGCCGGTACTACATCCTGAACATCCCATATTTTGTACTCCTCCTGCTTATTTTTCTCTAATGATTCCTGACAACTTTATCAGTAAATCGTGCAGCAAGATACGAATATTTGCATTTCTTTGGATTGCATAAGCGCAATCATTGATTATGTCATTGATTTTCTGCATTTTATATAAATTTAACGACTGGCTCAATTTGTTGGCGTATTGCTGGATGGGATGGGTATTTTTCAGCTCTACCTTATCATTTGGTTGGTTTCTAAGACTAAGACTCAGGACCATCTGAACAAAATAAAAATAAGCCCTTTGCTGGTCTCTGTTCATGCCTGCAATTCCTTCTATCCAATTGAAAAATTCCAAGGGATCTTTTTTAAAAGCTGTTTGAAACATGCTTTGAAGAATTCGCAGGGATTCAGATCTTCCCTCCGCAGACATTTCCCGGGCGTAGGCCAGATTGCCTTCCACAGAAAGCGCAATGCCAAAAGCCTCCTCGGAACCAATACCTGTTTTTTGAACAAGTGCTTCAGCAAGCGCTTCTTCATTTACGGGCAAAAGACTAAAGCGCTGGGCGCGGGAAATAACAGTTGGCAGCAAGGCATGAATGTCTTCCGTCACCAGAATGATGTATGCATGTCCGGGAGGTTCCTCCAAGAGTTTGAGAAGTATATTGGATTCTTTGCCCAAAAATTCCGGCAACCAAAGGACCAATACATTTTTATCAGCTTCAAAAGGTTTTAAATACAATCGGTCAATGATGGATCTTGCCTCTTTTGCAGTGATGTTGGCTTGCTTGTTTTCTTTATCGGATGCCGCGAGCCAGTTTTGTACATTCATCCAAGGATTCTCCTTTACCGCTTTTTTGAAACTGTTATAGTGGTCCACAGCCAACTCCCCTGCACCAAAAAGCGGAAAACTAAAATGAAGATCAGGATGGTTGAGTTCGCCAACCTTGTAACAACCCAAGCAGCTTCCGCAAGCTAAGGGACCATTTTTGCAAAACAGATTTTGTGCAATGGTCAAGGCCGCCATTAAGGAAGCTGATCCCGAGCGACCACTGATCAAGGAGCAATGCGGAAACTTGCCGGCAGAAAGAGCGTTCTCTATGGCATTCAATGCTTTTGCCTGAGCGACCACTTCGCCCCTCCACATAAAGCTTGAGATCTCTTCAATATTTTGGACTTGTTCTTCCGCGAATAACATCCGTCATTTTTTGAATGAAAATTAAAAGCCGGGTTGCAGTTATTGGGTAATTGCTATGACAAATATCATGCGCTTATCCAGCGTATCAACCAATATGGGAAAATCCCAAAACAGAGAGTTGCCGCAGAAATCAAAACCAAAACAGCCTGATAAGTCCAACCAATTTTCCAGGAAGCAGTAGACTCCTGATCATTGGTGAAAAACTGGTTGATCACTTTAAAATAATAATACATGGAAATCACAGCTAAGACCAATGCCACCACCACAAAAAATGGTGAGCCGGTGCCCGCTGCATGATAAAGCACAAACAACTTCGCCATAAATCCGGCAGTCAATGGTCCTCCACCCAACGACAACAAAGCAATGGTAAAGACCACGGCTAAAAAAGGATTTTGGAAAAACAATCCTTTGAATTCTGCAATATCATCCGAACCTTTTTTAGATTCCACAAAATAAATCGCGACAAAACTGACGATAGAAGCCAGGGCATACGCAACCAGATAGAATAAAATCATCCAGCTGTTTTCACTCTTCAAATGAAGAAAACCCACCAGAATAAATCCTGCCTGAACAACCCCTGAATATGCGAGTAAGCGCTTGACGCTTCTTTGTCCAAAAGCCATGACATTGCCGATGAGCATGCTCGTTATCGCGATCAATGCTATCAGCCAATAGAACCAATCGCCTGCATGCTGTACCTGGTATCTTAAAAACTGAAACAAAGCTCCAAATCCAGCAATTTTTACGATGGTGGCCATGATCGCAGTAATCAGAGTGGGTGAACCCTGGTACACATCCGGTGCCCAAAAGTGAAAGGGTGCCAATGAAACCTTGAAGGCAAGTCCCGCAAATATAACCATAATACCAATGGCGAAAATTTCAGGAGAAATGATTTTAAAATCCACCAGTTTAAACGTTCCTGTAGCGACATAATACAATCCAACCCCAAACAAAAAAATCGCGCTTGCAAAAGCTCCAAGAATAAAATACTTGAGAGAAGCTTCGTTGGATTGAATGATTCGCCGGTCAGAACCCGCAAGAATGTACATTGCAATGCTCAACATCTCAATGCCCAAAAATAAGATCATCAAATCTTCGTGTGAGACCATCATCATACCGCCAATGATTGCAAACAACAACAAGCCTGTCACATCACCCATCTCTCCGGCTCCCCTGGGTTGGTACCGGTTTAGAAAAGGAAGCAGCAAGAGTGTACACACCAAAAGCAAACCAACGAATACTCCGGGGATGGCTTGGGTGGCCATCATGCCTTTCATCCATTCCTGACCCATGGTATCATAAAAAAAATAAGATCCTCCGGCCGCGACCACACCCAAAGCAGCGATGGGAACAATCAGCTCTTTCCCTTTTCGAAGACCGAGGAATAAAACCAAAACTCCGGTGATGGTTAATATGATCATTGAAAGCATAGATATTCCTGCTTTATTTGTTAAGTAATGTATTGGCTGCCTGTAGGGTTAAATCCATCCAGGTAGCCGGAAAAAAACCAAAGCTGATAATCAGAATAACCGATACCAACAAGACGTAATCTTCAGAGAGTTCCAATTTATGCCATTTGTGCGCATGATCTGCATTCAATTCACCAAACATGGATTTCTGATAAAATCTCAGCATATAGATGGCGCCAAGGACAATGCTCAATCCAGCGAAGGCACCATACCAAATAGATTTCTCGGTCAAGCCCCACAGCATGTAAAATTCACCGACGAATCCACTGGTGAGTGGTAAACCCACAGAAGCAAGCACTATAATAAAAAAGTAAACGGACAATCTCGGATGAATTTTGGCCATACCGGCAGAGGCGTACAAATTGTTGTTGTCCGTCCTGCGCATGATTAAATCCACCACATAAAAAAGTGACACTGCGATGAGGCCATGGGTAAACATTTGAAAAATAGCACCCTGCAAGCCAACCACACTTCCCGTAAAAATCGCTGCAGCAATCATTCCGATGTGAGACAAGGAAGAATAAGCCAGTATTTTCGTCATAATGGATTGTCTCCACGCCACAATGGCTCCGTACAATATTCCTACAATGCAAAGTGGAATCAGAATATAGGCCAAGGAGCTCACTGCTTCCGATACCAATGGAAAAAACCGGACGAAACCAAACACTCCCATTTTGGACAACACTGCTGCAATAATCATAATCGCCGGCCGATCGCCCTCTGAATACAGATCTGCCTGCCAGGTATGAAATGGGAACAGCGGCGACTTAATCGCAAATGCAACGAACAGCGCGGCAAAAATCCAAATCTGGTGGGTAAGATCCACTCCCACGGATCCAATTGAATTCCATTGTGCGCCAACACCAGCGGCACCGGAAATGGAATAATAATAAACGATGGCCGCCAACATCAGGAAGCTTCCAAAAACGGTGTACATCAAAAATTTAAACACAGCCCTTCGTCTGTATTCACCACCATACATTAATACCATGAGATAAAATGGGATAAGGGCGAGTTCAAAAAACAAGTAAAAGCTGAGCGGATTTTGTGCGGCAAAAAATCCGATTAAGGCTGCCTGACCCCAGGAAATCAATGCATAATATACTGCAGATTTTTGCTCTGAAGATGACATAGCCGCCAGTATTCCGACCGGAACAACCAGAAATACCAATAACAACAAAAGTATATTCTGAACATCCAATGCAAGGCTAAAATTTATTTCCAAGCCTGGTATCCATTTGAATTCAAAAGGATACATTAATCCACCGCTGAGATCAAGGTCCGTCAGCAAAAAAAGATAGAAAAGCAATCCAATGACAGCAGAGGCCAATCCGATGTTAGAAGCCCATTTTCTTCCGGTTGCCAACTGAATTGCACCGGTGATGATGTAAAATAAAATCAGTATCAATATCGGACTCATCATACTTTGCTAGAATAAAAATAAATAAATTATGGTCAACAAACCAATGGTAAGACTCATCACATACCAACCAATCATTCCTGACTGCAGAGGCTTTAATCCCTGTCCTGCTTCAGTCACCAAATTGCCGGGCCACTTGACCACACGATCAATAATTGCGGGATCCAGGACATTTTTAGACCAGGTACCCAGGGCTTTCAAAGGATTTGCGAAGAGGGTATCATAGATTTCATCCAGGTAATATTTGTTTTTTAGTAGACTGGCCGGAAATCCTTCTGACTTATCAAATACAGACGGATCTGAGGTGCTGTATCGTCTGTTGGTAAACCAGGCAATGCTGACCAGGGCCAGCACAGTGACTGCCCACAACACATATTCAAAAAAATGAGAAACATGGTGTGGCTGATCAGAAACAGCGGGTTTTAAAAATTGAGACACATAATGTTGTTCGCTTATGATATCAGGCATTCCCGCAAATCCTCCGACCGCGGACAAAATGGCCAACACAAACAGAGGCGCCAACATGATCATGGGGGATTCATGTATTTTATTTTTAACTTCATCTGTTCCCCTAAACGTTCCATGAAAGGTTCCAAAATAAAGTCTGAGCATGTACCATGCCGTAAAAACCGAGCACACCGCCAAAATGATAAAATTTATTTTGCCATGATTGTAAGCCGCTGCCAAAATTTCATCTTTCGAGAAAAATCCAGCCAGCGGTGGGCATCCAATGATGGCCAAAGTAGCCACTAAAAATACGAGGTGGGTGCTTTTCATTTTATGGTGTAATCCACCCATTTTGCTGATGTCTTGCTCGCCATGCAATCCGTGTATGACGCTTCCCGCCCCAAGGAAAAGAAGTGCTTTGAAAAAGGCATGGGTCATGACATGAAAAATGGCGGTGCTGTAAGCGGCACATCCCAAAGCAACAGCCATATAGCCCAATTGACTTACGGTGGAATAGGCCAATACTTTTTTAATGTCGTTTTGTTTAAGTGCAATGCTTGCAGAAATAAATGCAGTGGCCAATCCAACCCACAATACAATGTCCAGCGTAAAAGGAGCCAGATTGTACAATCCGCTCATGCGCGCCACCAGATAGATACCAGCGGTCACCATGGTGGCAGCGTGAATCAATGCTGAAACCGGTGTTGGGCCAGCCATGGCATCCGGCAACCAGGTAAACAATGGTATTTGTGCAGACTTGCCGCACACCCCAATGAATAACAGGATGGTGATCAGTACTATTTGTGGGTCATTGGGCTGAATGTCTTGTAGTCCGGATAAGATGGTTGGAATATCAAGTGACTTGAAGTAAAATCCGGTGAGAAAAATTCCCAAAATAAATCCGAGGTCACCAACGCGGTTCATCACAAAAGCTTTGCGGGCTGCTTTGTTGTAATCAGCATTCTTAAACCAAAAACCGATCAACAAAAAAGAACAAAGTCCCACACCTTCCCAACCTGCAAAAAGCATCACCAGGTTGGAACCCATGATGAGCAGCAGCATCGAGAAGATAAATAAATTCAAATAAGCCATAAACCGGACAAAACCCTTGTCGTGACCCATGTATCCCAGTGAATAGACATGAATCAGGGTGCCCACACCAGTTACCACAAACAACATAAGTAAAGTGAGCTGATCCACCATGACACTGAAATCCACACTAAATTGATCTTCCGATCCGAACCATTTGTAATAGCTGAATTGAATGGGTTGCTGGAAAGAAAAATACAATAAAACCGTGGCAATAAAACCCACCAGTGGACCTAAACAAGCAATAGTTCCAGCGATGGATGAATTGTAACGAGAGCCAAAAACACCATTTAAGACAAATCCCAGCAATGGAGACCATAAGATAAGGTGAATAAGCAATTCTGGATTCATGGTTATATTTTATTGACTTGCATATCAGATTATCCTTTCAATTTTTGAAAAGCATCGATATTGATCGTTTTCAAATTTTTATAAATCATCACAATGATGGCCAATCCAACAGACACCTCTGCTGCTGCAACTGCCATGGTAAAAAACACCATAATCTGACCACCGCTATGGGAGTAATAGGCTGATGTAGAAGTAAGCATCAGGTTGACAGCATTGAGCATGATTTCGATGCACATAAACATGATGATGACGTTTTTTCGTACGATGACTCCAATGATGCCGATGACAAATAAAATTGTACTCAGCAATACATAATGGGTATGTGGTATGACATTGAAAATTTCCGGTACTTGGTTTTCCATAATGAAGATTTAATTCAACTTTTCTTTGCGACTTAACAACATGACACCGGCCATGGCAATAAAAAACAAAACTGCACTCAACTCCATGGGAAGCAAATATTCGCGGTATAGCACTGATCCAAGATTTTCCACCAGTCCGATGGAGTAATCCTTGGTGGGATAAGGTGACATGAGAAGGGATTTTTCCAGGGCTGAAGTAATGATCAACATCAGAGATCCTCCGGATATGACTGCAGCAAACCATGGCAGAAAGCTCTTGTGTTTTTCTACGTCTTCATTCAAATTTAAAAACATGACAACAAATAAAAACAAAACCATGATAGCCCCTGCATATACAACGATATTGACCAATGCCAAAAACTGAGCATTGAGTAAAACATAATGTGCTGAGATCAAAAAGAAAGTCAAAACCAAAAACAAAATACTCCGGATGGGGTGTTTGGACACAATCACAAGAGTGGCAGAAACAATCGTCAGAGCTGATAGAACATAAAATATTTTATCGATCATGATTTTGAATTTAAAAAAGGTTCGACCAATCGGTCTTTTCCAAATATAAAATCTTCTCTATCATAACTGGCAAGGGCCATCTTGTCGTTTTGAAGAAAAATAGCTGCCTTTGGGCAGGCTTCTTCGCACAAACCGCAAAAAATACACCGGAGCATATTGATCTCGTAAACGGCTGCATATTTTTCTTCGCGGTACAAATGTTTTTCTTCGGGATTTCTTTCTGCAGCCGTCATGGTGATGGCTTCTGCAGGACAAGCGAGCGCGCACAATCCACAAGCAGTGCATCTCTCTGCCCCATGGTCATCGCGTTTGAGTACATGAAGTCCGCGAAAGACTTCACTCATTGGACGCTTTTCCTCCGGATACTGAATGGTGGCTTTTTTGGTGAAAAAATGGCGGATGGTGATACCCATTCCTTTGAGAATCGCCGGAAAATACAATCTTTCCATCAGTGTCATTGGCTTCCGCTCCATGACCTTTATTCTATCGGTTAGTTTGATGATGCTCATTTCCTTTATAATTATTTCAGTAAAATAAAAAGACCTGTCAACAATATATTGACTATGGCCAATGGAATCAAAACTTTCCATCCCAAATTCATTAACTGGTCAAAGCGAAATCTTGGTAAGGTCCATCTTATCCACATAAATAAAAAGATAAAAAAGAAAATTTTTCCAAAAAGCACGACTGCCTCCATCAATGTTTTGAGCCAACCAGAATCCATGTCGGATACCCAGGGGAAATGATATCCTCCAAAATACAAGGTAGCGAGAATTGCGCTGCTGATAAACATATTGATGTATTCTGCAAACAGATAAAATCCCAATTTCATCGATGAAAATTCAGTGTGGTAACCACCGACCAGTTCTGTCTCACATTCCGGCAAATCAAATGGCGCCCGATTGGTTTCTGCAAAAGCGCAAATAATGAAAATAATAAAACCAAGCGGTTGATAGAAAACATTCCAATGCCAGCCAGCTTGTTGGTCAACAATGGACTTCAACGATAGACTAGAGCTCATCATAACCAAAGCGATGATGGAAAGACCCATTGCAAGTTCGTAACTTATATTTTGCGAAGCTGCGCGAATTGCACCCAACAATGAAAATTTATTGTTGGACGCCCACCCACCGATGAGGATGCCATAAACTCCCAAAGACACCACACCAAATATATACAGCAATCCAACATTGAGATCTGTTCCTTGCAGAGAATAACTCACTCCATCCAATGTGATTTCTGAGCCAAAAGGGATCACAGCGCTGGTCATTAATGCGGTGATCATAAAAAATCCGGGACCCATCAGAAAAAGCATTTTATCGGATTTGGCAGGAATGAATTCTTCCTTAAAAAACAACTTCAATCCGTCTGCTAATGGCTGCAAAATACCAAAAGGTCCTGCCCGGTTGGGACCCAGTCTGTCCTGCAGAAATGCTGCTACCTTGCGCTCAGCATAAGTAGAATACATGGCAATAAATAAAGACAGACCAAATATGATCGCAATATAAATTATTTTAAAAACTACAATGCTCATTCCGATACAAATTTTGCGTCCACATTCACTGCGGGAGATACCACAGGCAATTCGTATTTATTGGCCGAAATCACAGAATTTTCACCCATGTCACGCGGTCCTTCAATGTTCCAATGACTGACATCTTTATGTTCAAATCTGCATTCGTTGCAAATAAAATCAATGACCTCACCAAATTTATCTTTTCTTGAAGTGACCCTGATGATCTGATCGTTTTTCATCCATAGCACAGATTTTCCACTGCACTTGGGACAATGACGATGTGCATCAAAAGGCTTGGAAAACCAGACCCTTTGCTTGAAGCGATAGGTTTTGTCTGTCAAGGCACCCACGGGACATACGTCGATGATGTTGCCGGAAAAATCATTTTCGATGGCATTTTGAATAAAGGTGCTTATCTCAGAAACGTCACCGCGATGAATGACACCGTGCACTCTTTGATCGGTCAGCTGGTCCGCGAGATACACGCAGCGATAACAAAGAATGCAGCGCGTCATGTGCAATTGTATATTAGCACCTATGTCAATTTTCTCAAATTCCCTTCTACCTTCCTCGTAGCGAGTTTCTGCACGCCCATGTTCGAATGACAAATTTTGCAAATCACATTCACCGGCCTGATCGCACACGGGACAATCCAGTGGATGATTGATTAATAAAAACTCCACCACACCATCGCGGGCTTCAAGTACTTCGGGAGAAGATTCATTTTCTACGACCATACCATGTTCTGCGAGTGTCAGACAGCTGGCGACCAATTTTGGCATGGGCCTTGGATTCGCTTCTGACGATTGACTCACTTTGACCAAACAGACCCGACATTTTCCTCCCGTGTTTTTAAGCGGAGTATAATAACACATGGCCGGTGGATAATTTTTTCCAATCATTCTGGCTGCCTGAAGAATGGTGGTTCCTTTTGGCACTTCGATGGAATTTCCATCGATGGTTATTTTGATCAGATCGCTCATGGTTTAATGTACTTGTTTTTCATTGTCATCTATAGATCGTAAAAATCAATGGGCATGTGCCATTTCACGGTGTAAATGTTTTTTGACACAGGAATCAGGATGCCGCACGTGTTCTTCAAATTCTGCTCTGAAATGACGGATGGCTGATGCCACAGGCCATGCAGCAGCTTCACCCAATGGACAAATGGTTTTGCCCTCTATTTTTTTGGCTACGTCAACCAATAAATCGATGTCCGACATCTTTCCATGCCCATTTTCGATGCGGTGCAATACTTTTTCCATCCATCCGGTTCCTTCGCGACAAGGACTGCATTGCCCACAGGATTCGTGGTGGTAAAACCGGGTGAAATTCCAAAGATTTCGCACGATACATTGTCTGTCATCGTACACAATAAATCCTCCTGAACCCAACATCGTGCCTGACACAAAACCACCATCGGACAAGGATTCGTAGGTCATTCGTCTTTGTTCACCACTGGCAGTTGTGAGAATGAGATCTGCAGGTAAAATTGGAACAGAACTTCCACCAGCAACCACCGCTTTCAATTTTCTTCCATTTGCAATACCACCACAGTATTCATCACTGTTGATAAATTCTTCCACCGTAATCCCAAGTTCTATTTCATAGACCCCCGGATTATTAATATTTCCACAAGCGGATATCAATTTTGTTCCTGTACTTTTTCCAATTCCTATACTGGCATAAGCTTCTCCACCATGGTTGATAATCCAGGGTACATCTGCGATGGTTTCTACATTGTTGACCACGGTAGGGCAGCCATACAATCCCCATAGGGCAGGAAAAGGAGGTTTGTTGCGCGGATTACCCCTTTTGCCTTCAAGGGATTCCAGCAATGCGGTTTCTTCACCGCAGATATAAGCACCACCACCCGGCTGAACGTACAGATCCAGTGAATAATCGGTTCCCAAAATATTCTTACCGAGAAAACCTGCTTGATAGGCTTCCTGAATGGCTTTTTCCAAAATTTTAATCACGTACATCATTTCACCTCTCACATAAATGTAAGAAGTTCGGGCTCCCAAAGCGATGGATGAACAGATCATTCCTTCAATGAGGATATGGGGAATTTTTTCCATCAGATACCGGTCTTTAAATGTGCCGGGTTCTGATTCATCCGCGTTGCAAACGAGATATCTGGGTTTGTCGGATTTTTTATCGAGAAAAGACCATTTCATACCGGTGGGGAATCCCGCACCACCACGACCTCTGAGTCCAGATTTTTTGACTTCTTCCACGATTTCATCCGGAGACATTTGTTTTAAAGCTTTGGCCACCGCCTCATATCCACCCATTTTACGGTAGACTTCAAATGTTTGAATACCTGGTACATCGATGTGCTCCAACAATATTTTTCTGGCCATACTATCCTTTTGATCTTAATTCGTCAATGAGTTCGTCTATTTTTTGAGGAGTCAGATTTTCACGATAAATGTATTCAGGCCCAACCTGAAGCACAGGACCTGTGCCGCAGGCAGCCAGACATTCGACCGTTTTTAAGGTGAACAAACCATCCTTGGTAGTCTCTCCCACCTGTATTTGCAATTTGTCTTCGATGTATTGAATTAATTCCTCAGCACCTACCGTACAACAAGGCCCGGTACGACAGACTTCGAGCACATATTTGCCCACGGGTTTCAAATGGAACATGGTGTAAAAACTGGCCACTTCATAAACTTCAATGGGTTGAATCTTAAGAATTCTGGCCACTTCATCCATCAAGGCCACCGGGAGCCAGCCATGGTCTTCCTGTGCCAGATGCAATACCGGCAGCAAGGCAGATTTATGACGCCCCTCCGGGTATCTCTTAATAATCTCGTCAATCTGGGACAATCTGGATTCTGAAAACATCTTTTATAAATTAAAATTCGCAGACATTAAACTTAAGTTATAAAATAACTTCTTCATGCCAGGGTAGAGTTTGAATTAATTGATTTTTCATCCTATTTGCTGTTTTGTTTTTTTTACATTGCCTATTCCATCTTTTATACTAAGCGTCCAGTTCGCCAGCAATCACATTAAGACTGCTCATCACCACAATGGCATCAGAGAGCAATTGGCCACGCACCATTTCCGGAAAAGCCTGATAATAAATAAAACAAGGCCTTCTGAAATGCAATCTGTAAGGCGTTCTTCCACCATCACTGATCAGATAAAAACCCAATTCTCCGTTGGCGCCTTCCACAGCCTGATAAACCTCACCAGATGGAGCGTCAATTTCTCCCATGATGATTTTGAAATGATAGATCAGCGCTTCCATGTTTTTGTACACTTCTGCTTTTGGAGGAAGGTAATAATGGTCGCTGTCTGCATGAAAGATCTCTGCTGGTTCTGCTTCTATTTTTTTCAAAGCTTGCTCCACCAGACTTAAGCTCTGCCAGATCTCTTCGTTTCTCACCACAAAGCGATCATAGGTATCGCCAGTCGTTCCAACGGGTATGTCAAATTTAAAATCTTCGTAAGAGCAATAAGGTTCTGCAGAGCGAATGTCATAATCGATTCCGCATGCGCGCAGATTGGGTCCTGTAAACCCGTAATTGAGGGCTCTCTCGACATCCATGGCCCCGGTGCCAATGGTTCTATCCATAAAAATACGATTGCGGCTGAGCAGACTCTCAAACTCTCTCCAAACCTCTGGAAACTCTTTTAGAAATTTTCTTGTGAGTTCAAATGTTTTTGGGCTGAAGTTTCTTTCAAATCCACCAATGCGTCCCATGTTGGTGGTAAGCCTAGCTCCACAAATTTCTTCGTATATTTCGTATATTTTTTCTCTGTACTGATACACATAGGTAAATCCGGTCAGTGCACCTGTGTCTACGCCAAGTATGCTGTTGCATATCAGATGATCGGCGATTCTGGCCAATTCCATGACCATGACCCTCATGTAGTCCACCCGTTTGGGCACTTTCATTCCCAACAATTTCTCCACGGTCAAATACCAACCGGTGTTGTTGATGGGCGCAGAACAATAATTCAATCGATCGGTGAGCGGTGTGATCTGATAAAAAGGCCTTCTTTCTGCAATTTTTTCAAATGCACGGTGGATGTACCCGATGGTTTGTTCTCCACTTACAATGCGCTCCCCATCCATTTTGAGAACGTTTTGGAAGATACCATGGGTAGCGGGATGCGTGGGTCCCAGATTCAGGGTATTGTAAGGGATATCCGGGATATCCGGATTAATAAACTCAGCTTTATATTCTAAATTGGTCTTCATGCCTCACGATCTAAACTACCTTCCAAAATGAAAATCTTGCTTATCCTCACGCAACGGATCTTCCAGCGGATATTCTTTTCTCAATGGAAAACCCACCATCTCATCCATGTTCAATATTCTTCTTAAATCCGGATGCCCTAAAAATAAAATACCATAAAAGTCATAAGTTTCTCTTTCCATCCAGTTGGCCGATGCATAAATTCCGCTGACACTTGGCACCTGGGGATTCTCCTGAGAAACAAAAGTTTTGATTCTCATCCTTGTGTTATTTCTCATGCTATGCAAGTGATAGACAACGGCCAGTTCTCTGCCCCGTTCATCCGGATAATGGACTCCACAAAGGTCTGTCAGAAACTGAAATCCAAGATGCTCATCCCGGTACAAAAATTGTACGGTGCGGTACAATTGAGATACGGGTAATTCAATGGTAAATACTCCATAATCGTCTTGCAGCGTTTTAAAGTTTTCTCCAAGTCCGCTGATAAGATGAGTCTGTATCTGTTCGTGAGTCAGTTGGTTCATTACTTGATGTAGTATGATTCTTTCATTTGGAGATATTCTTCAGAATTTCGTCTGCGCAAGCTCTCATTGCCAATCAAATCCTGTATGCGCAAAATCCCGTCAATGATTTGCTCTGGTCTTGGAGGACATCCGGGTACATAGACATCCACAGGTATGATCCGATCAATTCCCTGCAAAACGCTGTAGGTATCAAATATACCACCACTCGAAGCACACGCGCCTACTGCAATTACCCATTTGGGCTCTGCCATCTGCTCATACACCTGTCTTAAAACGGGTCCCATTTTCTTGGCGATGGTACCCATGACCATCAATAAATCTGCCTGTCTTGGCGTGAAGCTCATCCTCTCCGAACCAAATCTGGCCAGATCGTAGTGAGATGCCATGGTGGCCATAAACTCGATGCCGCAGCAGGAAGTGGCAAAGGGCAGGGGCCAAATGCTGTTTTTTCTGGCAAGACCCACCACCTGATCCAGGGAAGTGGCAAAAAAACCCTGACCTTCCACACCGGGAGGTTTGTCGGTCATTTTTATCTTTTCACTCATTCTTTCCTATTTTGATTTTAGCAAGTGATTAATCCCTTTCTTCAGCTGTCTCCCAGCTTAATACTCCTTTTTTAATAACGTAGTAAAATCCAGCCATCAGCAAACTGAGAAATACCAAAATTTCAAAAAATCCAAACCAGCCCAAACTTTTAAAATTGACCGCCCAGGGGTACAAAAAAATAATCTCCACATCAAAGAGAACAAATAAAATAGCGGTAAGAAAGTATTTAACAGAAAACGGGTTTCTTGCATTGCCAACACTGTCCAGACCACATTCAAAACTATTGTCATGGCGCAAGCCTTTGGATTTTGGTCCCAGAAGGTGGGTGGCCAGTAAGGTCACCACCACGAAGGAAGCAGCAATGAGAAACTGAATAAAGATGGGGAAGTAATCGAATGGCACTGGATTCATACGTCAAGGATTCAATTGAATCGCAAATATAATCTTTTTATAGATCTGTCCGTATTTGTAATACTGTTCTGAATGGATTAGCCATGATCCATTGCTTGCTAAAGTAAGAATATGTATATTAATTTCAATATATTAAACATTAGTGAATTATTTAATATATATAAATTGTTACCAAGAGAAGGCATTTTTTCGGTCCCCAAATTAAAGTAGGAGGCAAAGATATCATCAAAATATAGCTTTGCCGTCCTCTCACACCACCGTATGTACTTACGTGTACGGCGGTTTCCTTAGAGTAACTCCCGATGAAGCTTTTCATGGTTAGCGGCTAGGCTATAGTAGCCCAGTTCGGTAAACCATTTGTTGTTCATTCCAATACTGAGGGCTGGACTATTGCTCAACCGCCACCAGCTTTTGCCACTTAGGGCAGTACGCCAGCATAAGGTTTCTTCAACACCTAAGCTCCTTAACCAGCGCACGATACCAATACTGCGTTTGCATTGTTTCAATCGAAAACATTTCAGGCGTCTCCGCAACCATCCGTCTATTACTTTAAGCTTGCTTTGCATACTTGCGTATTTGAAGTAGTTAAGCCACCCTTGTAATACTACCTTGAGTTCGTGGAGTACTTGTTCTAATGAATCTCCACGATTGCGTTGCGTGATCTTCTTCAGTTTCGACTTTAACTTCACCTCGCTTTCTTTACTTAATCCAACTCTGCCTTTATTAAGTATACTATGGCCCAAAAAGTTTGTTTCATAGTATTTTCTAATTGCACTCTTGTTCCGGTTTACTTTTAGTTTCATCCTGCCTTCTATGAACTTTGTAATGCTTTTCATCACTCGTTCCGCACTTGCAGTGCTGCTTACAAATATTTGCAGGTCGTCAGCATATCTCACATAGCTTATTCCTCGCCGATTTAATTCTTGGTCTAATTCGTCGAGCACTATATTTGATAACAACGGACTTAATGGACTCCCTTGTGGTGTTCCTTTTATCCGTTGTTGCATAAGTCCGCCTTGAAGTATTCCTGTCTTTAGAAATTGGTTAATTATCCACATCACTCGCTTGTCGCTTATTCGTGTTCTAAGTAACCACATTAATCGATGATGATTTACTTCATCGAAAAACTTCTCTAAATCAATATCCACAACATGACGCTTTCCTTCTGTTACATACTTTGCTGCTTTACTCAATGCTTGATGTGCATTTCGCTTTGGGCGAAATCCGTAGCTATTCTCGCTGAAACTAGGATCGTAATACTTTTGCAATTGTTGCGCTATGGCTTGTTGTACTATTCGGTCTCGTACTGTCGGAATCCCCAATTGACGATAGCCTCCTTTGGGTTTGCGTATTTGTACGCCTCGCAATGCTTCTGCTTTGTATTTGTTATTTAGTAGTTCTTCCCGTAATGTCTGCATATTCTCTTGCAGCCATTTCCTGATTTCACCTACTTCCATTTCATCTACTCCACCTTTGCCTCCGTTGCGTATTACTCGCTTACTCGCTTCTGATAAATTTAATGGGGATGCTATCTTCTCCATTAAATCTTTCGTCTGATGTCGTTGTTCTTTGCATGCAGATAGCCATTCAGGACTTACCTTTCCGCTGCTTTCATACCATACGGGTATGTTCGCAACGAAAAGGCTATCGCTTTTATCACATTCTTTCTGTCTCGCAGATTTCATCTGGATATTCGATATTTTACTGTCCTGTAATCTTTCCAATTTTGACTTTTACTACTCTAAAAAAAAACTTCATCAACTCTTAGGATTCGGTCCTTCCCTCCTTTTCCATTACAGAAATTTCTTAGGTACTATGACCTCTGCTGACTTCTGCTGACACTCACTTTGCTATTCCATTTCGCTCGTCGTTGCCTCCGCTTGTGTTTACAGATCTCCTATGGTAAACTCATTAATCTTTCATTGTAATCCACAGAATTTACTACCGCTGTTTACGTCCAACTTTTGGGCTTCGCAGTCTAATGCCCACTCACCCACAGCGTAAGCCTTTTATTCCGTTTCTGTTCGTTGGTTCACAATTTTATCCGCTACTTCCTTCAGATTTTACCTCGCGATAAACACCCTTGCTTTGGATTAACGATTCCCGTTGGTTGGCTCGTTCGGGACTTTCACCCTATAGATTAATGGTATGCATAGCGCACAATAAAAAGCCCTCCTTCCGGTGGAAAGAGGGCTTTTTATTTAACTAAATATTATCTTACTCTGCGATGATCATCCTCTTTGTAGCTGTATGGCCTCCCATCGATGTCTGAGCATCCAATTGGTAGTACAATACTCCGGCTGCATTGATTTCTGATCTCTGTATGGTGATCTGGTTTAAGCCCTTGTTCATCTCCTGCTCATACACCCGGATCACTTTTCCTGCTGCATCGTAGATGGTCAATTTTACATGACTTGCTTCTGGCAACCTGAAAGCTACGACCGTCTGCTTAGAGAATGGATTCGGCTCGTTCTGATACAATTCAAACACACTCGATTCCACCCATCCTTCGCTGGTTCTCACTCCAAGTCTCACTCCTCTGACTTCATCAGATGTTGTATAAGCCTCTGCGCGGGTAATGTCATCGGTTACTGCAAGCATTTGTGCCACATTACCGGCCTTCAATGCTCTGAAGGTCAATTTAAACAATACCTCATCGCGCTCTACGGTCAATGGATCTCTGGTATTCCAGCTGGTACTCATCAGACCTTCTGCCAATTTCTGAATACCAAAGTTGGATTCATTCAATTGGATGGCGCCTGATTCAAATCCATCGAACACCAAAGCATTCTGATCAAACTTGAAGGTAAACTGGTATCCGTTGATTTTCTCAAAATCAGAAGATTTGAATTCAATCTGATAAGTCTGACCGGCCTGTAGGTTTATTTCATCAATTTCCAAATTCAAAAATCCTTTGGTTCTTACCTGACTGCTTCCATTGAGTCCTGCAATGGCATTTCCGGTCACATCTCCCATCTTAAAGGCCATGAAGTTGACTGCTTTGTTCTCATCCAACATCACTGACTTCGTTCTTGGAGCCGTCCATGGAGTTGCAGGATCTGTAAAGACATAATCTGTCGGTACAAATGACCAGGATCTCACTTTGGAGAATTCAGAAATATTACCCAAGACAAGTTTTCTGATCTCATTGATATCTGCAGTGGTAATGCTTCCGCTGTTGTTGACATCTGCAGCCAGCAATTTGTAGGGTGAAGTAATCGCTTCCTGACTCAGAATATGTTTCTGGATTCTGATGATATCCTGAGTGGACACTCCATTGCTGTGTTCATCATTTCGATCAGGTCTCAATTCGTATTCGATGTCCTTGGCAAGATCTCCAAACAAATAAGGATTTCCTGTGCGCTGAACCATCATATTGCCATTGCGGTACAAGGATATTTCGACCGGATTCAGTTCATCGCCTTTCTCATCTGTCACAAGTCCTGTAATTCTGGCCTTGCCGTTGAGGTTGTCCGGACAGATGTTTTGGTTGTCCTGAACAATGATGACGGTTTTGCAGTAATCCTTGTTGCCTTCTTCATCTTCTACCCACATTTCGACTTCGATTCTCAATTCATCGTTTGCGTTGGCATTTACAAAATCATCACAACAAACGGTGATGGATTGTTTGGTCGCATCGTTGTCAAAATAGAATTTCAGATTGTCTTTAGAAGTACAGTTGTCAAAACTTCCAAGATCCAAATCTTTCGCCCAGATTTCCACACATCCCGAAGTTGGCATTGGCACAGTAATAATGCCGGTATGACAATACGGTGTAGGCGCTTTGCAATCCTTAATTTCAAACAATGTCTCGCATACTCCCACATTGGCACATCCATCTTCGACAAACCAAATGATCTTGTGGATACCGATTGGATAGGTACCACTCGCATCAAATGGATTGCGAGGGTTGTCTGCAAACGGATTGTGGCTATATTCCACGGTATCGCCCGCATTGAAGGCTCTTCTGGTCAATGATCCTACTCTGAAGTCATATCCTGCATGGACACCTACTCCATCGTTATATGCATCGATTTTGTATTCCCACAACAACCAATCTTCAGGACTGCACTGATCGGTGGCAGAAGCAGTCAGACTGATGTGACCCACACATACACCCAAAGTGGGGTGAATGCTAGCTGGTTCACAAGGTCCTACATTGCAACTGACCACTGGTTTGTCCTGATCCCTTACTTTGATCACCTGAAGCCTTTGCCATCTTCCTTTGTCAGGATCGATGAACGGATCATACTGACACCAGTCGATGATGGTCCAGGTTCTAAGTACTTTCAGGCAAGCATCCGGTTCGATGGTAAATACATCGTCGCTGTACTCTATTGATAACAAGGCACAATTGTCATCAGCATTGTTGATCACTTGAGGACGGCCCAACTGCGGATTGTCCGGACTGATATCCGTACCACAACCGTTGATGGTCACCGGTGTCTGTGTACACACACCATTTGGCCAGATCACATCGCTAAAGCGTGGATCGTTGCATGTCAGGTCGTCTATATAGAACGGATCGCAGTCAACTACCCAGATGGTCTGGATAGCAGTCACATTGATGTTGTTTGGTCCGGTTGCACTTACGATACGCTGGATAATTCCCTGACCGCATTCTCTGAGGTCATTGACCGTGATGGTCGGACTGACATTGCAACTATTCAGAGCATATCCGTCAAATCCCCAGGTCAGTTCATATTTATTATCCCAGTGTGCTGTATCAAAGTACTGATAGTAATAATCGCAAGCCTGATTTGGAGCTGGTTTTGGAATTTGATTGCTTGGAACAAAACCAGGATAACCTGTAATGTCATTGCGCTCGCAGTATTTACGGCAGACCAGATCCTGTGTCACTACTTTCTTCCTGTCGGACAAATCGGTCACCACCCTACCAAAAGTTGGGTCATTCGGATCGGTCAATTTAGCGATGTCAAACCAGAACCAGCAGCTTACCACAATGTTTGGTGGTGCAACTACGGTGGGCACGTTTTTATTCTGAACTTCTACTTCAACCATGCAATCGTTGAATCTACCAAACAAATTGCTGGTCCGGTTGGTCATCCTTGCAGGTGCAATTGGTCCTGGACCAGGATCAACGTCAAACACCCTCAAGACCACCATGACTCGCTGATTGGCATCGGCACAGCAGAAATCAGTATAATCATCAAAGTAAACCTGGTTGCCCGCAAGGGTCAGGTTGTCATCTCCATTTCTTCCATTGCATGCCACGGTATTGTTGGAGTTGGAACCATTGTTGGTTCCCAGCAATTCAGCCATGCGAATGACTTTGAAGAAAATATGATGCGCACAATTGTCATAAGAACCTTCATCAAAAGCTTCTGCATAGACTCTTGCATAGTTTTCTCCTGGACTTTGATTACCTGTTATATTCACAGTAGTAAATGCCCTGCAAACTGGTGTTGGAATGATGGCATCTACAACGGAAACCATTATTTTCTTAATGGTTTTATTGCCGCAACCATCCAAAGCAGTAAGCTCGGCTTCATGAACACCCAAAGGAATATTGATCACAGCCCATCTTCCGTCTGCATACTGAATGGATCTTCCGGCTCTCATCCTGACGGTATAGCGCAAATCATCTGAACAATTGTCTTTCATCCATGGCTCAGCAAGATCCCAAATCGCCGTACAACTATTGTTGGTAGTAGAAATCACAATCGTATCAGGATATACAATTTCTGGTCCTTTGCTGTCGAGTACTTTAATCACCTGGATGTATTCAATTGGATTCAAACCTGCTACAGGAGGCAAGCACATATTTCTGACTTTCCAGTAACGGAGAATCTCATAACTGTCATCACAAATATCGTACACTTCATCCTCGTAACGAATGGATACAGCACAACGTCCTCTTGAGAACAGATCAACACCATCCACCGTTGGGAATCCAGTTCCTGTCCATTGAATGATTTCGTCAGGTCCCCAACAGAATCCATTCTGAGGTGTCCAGCCTGGATGTGCATCGTAATACACTGGATATGGACTTGGATGACCTGCATAAGGTCCTGTTTCAAGGAAATTCCAACCCAAAGCTTTAGGAACCCTCACTCCGGCTAGGTCACCGGCAGGAGAAGGATAGAATCCACCCGTTGCACTCCAAATGGCTGAATCCAATAAATATCCATCTACACAATACTGATAGGGTAGGAAATGTGCACTGAAGTCCTTATTAGAACGCTCTTTGTCACATTCCAGATGAGGCAGATCGAGATCGTCGTAATGGCGAGGCCAACGAATATCAGCCAGATCGAATCTTTCAACATCAATTCTCTGCTCGCAGGTATCGCGATTGCCATTCTCATCTTCCACACTCCAGTATCTGACGATTCTGGCTACATAAGGAAGTGCACATTCACCCAATTCGGTGAATTCATCCCAATAGATAATGGTGGCAGAAGGCTCACAAGTTGTAACAAAAGCCCTGCCCAGAATATCAGGATCGAGGGATGAGATACAATTGACTACAGTATCCGGAGGACAAGCAAGATTAGGTCTTTGTTTGTCTTCTATACAAACTTCGCCCCAGCAGCTGTTACCAGATCTTGGATCGCGGATCGTCACTCTAAAACATTTACCCACATCTGCGTAGGTGAATGTGTTTGATCTCACGATACCTCTGCTGTCTGTAACGATGATTTCGTACTGATCATAACACCAGTGCTTTCCACCTTCCAGAATCATATCTGCAGTCAAGACAGCTGTACAGGTAGCATCGAGCGACAAATTGATTTTATCATTACAAGCAAGTTCGCTGGAGCTTGGAATGTAAGGATTTACGGTCAATGTGAAGCAGGATGAATCGAGATTACCGCTCTTATCTATAGCATAGATACAAATTCTGGTTTGACCTACTTTAAAGAAGGTACCACTTGGTGGATTTGCCCAGATGGTATCTATGCCGCATGAGTCAGTGGCATCAGGTACAAAGTAGAAGAATGCGCCGCATTCACCAGGAGATGCATTTGCACTCACATCTTTATAATCAGGTATCGCCGGTGCATCGATGTCACGTACAGTAACATTAAACATGCACATGCCTTCATTACCAGACATATCAATGATTCTGTAAGAAATCTTGGTAACTCCAATTGGCAATATCAGGGAATCACATGCGCCAGCGGTTACGGTATCCGTTATAGGTCCTAAGACGGTATCTGTAACCCCTGTTCTTGCATTTGTACAAGTGGTGATATAAGTCATGATTGAAGTGCCGCCCGGGCAATTGTCATTGATCAGAGGATGATACCACAGGAATTTCTTACGGCATTGTCTGAAATCAGCCGTTATGGTAGTGTCTCTGAGCACAGCCGGAGCTTTGCACAATACCTGCAGTCTCCAATTGGTCAGGGCATTGGTAATGGCCGTAGTTGCACAACTGTTGTCCTCTATTTCTATTCTCCAGGTACCCTGTCCCTGTTCGTTGAAGAACTTCTGGAAGCTTTCCTGAGGAGTATAGAATTGTCCATTACCAAAATTAGGCACGCAAGGCGCTAAATTGACACTGGTCAATGTCATGCCCTTATTGTTGAGCGTTCCAAAGTTTAAGTCAAAAGTGGTGGATGCGTTGCACACATTTTCCCAAAGTTTGACCCTGGTTCCGCTTGGACTGATCAAAGTCACTTCCCAGTCTCCAAGATTCTGATTGGAAAATCCGTTCATGTTTAATATCCGGACATCACCCACTTTGCAGTTATTCGGAATTGTAACAGACGAGCTGTAACATACTCCCTGATTGAAAGCCACATTCAGATTGGTCGGTATTCCGCTGGTCAGGGTATCGTACCTGCCGCAGATCGGAGCCTGATCGTCTGTAATTGTGATGGCCACTTTGCAACAAACCGGAGGATGTACAATGGATTGCATGGATACGGTATCCAAATTGGCATTTGAAAACAGATTTCCTGGATTCCAACTGCCTATGGTCGCTGCATTGCAAGATTCTGCAAGTTCAAAGTCTGAACTTCTGTTATTGTCTTCATGATTTGTCCGGTAGTAAGAACCACGACAGAAGTGAGGATCCGTAGCTCCGACCCAATCAGCCGCAGTAACCACTGCGATGGTACCGCGACCTACCGGATTAAATCCATTGGTAGCGACCACATCGATGACTCTGTCATTTAACCGAAGGATATACGCCCTCTGATCGTTGATTCCAGCCTGAGTACAATTCATGTGGAAAAATCTGCTGGCCGGAACATCGGTACCACTTCCAATATGGAAGGTAGCCACTTGACCAGGAGCAAGGAAATGTACCGGTTTGAGCGGGAATGGAGGTGGTATGGTGTAATCGCAGATGGATCCTGCGGGTCCTACCACTTCAATGCTGATGCAGGTAAGATCTATCACGCCTCCGCCGTAATTACCAATTTCCAAATAGTCTCCATCGATCAGATCGGTGGTGATAAATCCCGGAACAGGATTGGTTCTGCCTATCGTAATGGTACCTCCGGCAATCGGTGTACCCAATTGCTGAGTTACTTCGGTAATCTTCAACAATGGCTGATCATAAACACAATAGGTGATTGTATCCACCCCAACTGGGAAGAAAGTACCAGCCGCTGTGTTGAATCCCCTTCTAACCACCTGACCAGCCTCATCAGTTACCACAAAAGTGACAACCGTATTTGGACAATTGTCTCTGACATTCCTTGGATGAATACTGTCAGCTACCGTCAAGGTTCTGCCACAAGAGTCAAGAGAAGCGGTGAAGCTTGCCGTATCCGGACAGGTGATGGATGGAAGATCCCAGTAATCATTTACGATAATTTTGAGATAGCATGTATCGCGATTTCCACAGGAATCAGAAGCCTCGTAAACCAAAATGGTGGTACCAACAGGGAATCTGCTACCAGATCCCAACCCAGTGCTGTCTATTTGTCGGATCACCGGAACGTCGCAATTGTCAAAAGCAGCGACTGGTGAGAAATTGACATAAGCATCACAGTGGAAGGTTTCTGCCGGCACGACGATCGGCGGTCTTTCACAATTGAAGAAGACAGGTTTGGTGGTATCCACTGTACCTACCCTGAGGGTTCTTGTAGAGAAGTTACCACAATCGTCTGTGGCCGTAAAGGTCACATCCTGGAACCTGGTATCTCCACAACCATCGATCCATCTGGTATCGCTGAAATTATGTCTCCAGTTGATCACATCGCTGCACATGTCGGTGGCAAACAGGCCTCCCATGGAATCCAACCAGGCGATGATTTCATCATCATTGGCCGCATTGGATTGATCACAAGAGGTAATCTTGTCGTATCCGCTCGCAGGATCGATCAAAGGACGTGTGGTATCCTGAACAATAAATCGCGCTTCTCGCCATGCACTGTTTCCACAGGAATCAAAAGCTGTGAATCTGTACACGTAGTCCGCAGTATTGCTGCATTTGTCAAGTTCTGCTACCAAGTCGGTTTCCCATCTGAGAGGACCGCTGCAAACATCTGTGGCAATGGCACGACCATTTAGTCTGAGCCATTCTGCAAGAGCTGCTTCGTTGCCCAACCGATCACAGTTTACCGCAGTGTCTCTTGGATTCACAAGGAATATTGGAGCCATGGTATCCTGGATGATAAATCTGGCAATGGTGGCATTGGAAATATTGCCACAAGAATCAACCGCTGTAAACATATAAGTCAGGGTTCTGGTGCCTCCGCAGTCTTCCTGTGTGCGCATTCTGACCGTATCCCATCTCATAATGCCGTCTGATTCCGGCTCTTGATTGGGCAATGTAACGTTGTTCAAATAATACAGGAAGTTGGTATATAAATTATTCGCTTCCAATGCCGGGCTGTGCCAGATAGTGGCAGTGATTCCACCAAAAAATACAACACCATCACCCCATAATGACTCCATCAGTATTGGACGCTGTGCGCCTGAGGTCTCTCTTAAAATGGCGGTCATACCAGGAGGGCAAACGAGTGCATGTGCATAATAATTGCCTGTAAAATTGATTGCAGTAGGCAAGTTTGGTCCATTGAACACCGGATGAGGATTGGCTTGAGTGACATTGGTGATCCAGGTGCCAGGAGGAGCATACAAAATTCTAACACCTCCAAAGCCCAAATCAATATTACCACCCACGTTTGGAGCAGCATTTAAGAATAAGCGCCCACCGCAGGCCACCCAAGACTCCATCAACGCGCGATGGGTATTGACAAAGGTGTTGAATTCATTTGCATTGCCATCTCCACCTTCCAGATACACAAACTTGTAAGTATCAGAGAATAGAGTGGCAGGATTCACCGATGCAAAAAACAATCTGTCCCAATTGCCCGCACCAACTGCTGCGTTCATTTGAGCTGTGTAGGTGCCTGCACCCCATGGGAAGCCCGGACCTGTGACAAAGGCTGCCCGCGCATTGGCAGGTGGAGCACAACTCAGGTTTCCACTGCAATAATCCAAAGCAGTTGCACCACCGTGGTTGTTGATCCAGGTGGCAAATGCGCCCAGATTACCCTGACCATCACAATCTACGACGGTGTCTTTGGCAGGGCTTGTTATTTCCGGCGGTGTAATGTCAATAATTTCCACCACGGCAGTTCTCGAACTGGCGTTACCGCAACCGTCTATGGCTGTGAAAGTGACTGTCTTTCTTCCGGTATTCCTGTTACATCCTCCTGTCCAAGGCTGTGAGGCAAAGTTGTTGGTGTATCGAACGGACAATTGACATGAGTCAAGGGCTACTCCGCCGCCAACATTGGCTACCCAGGCACTGACTTGCTCATAAGGATCTCTGCCAAATGAGGTATGACATTCAACCAGAAGATCCACCGGATTTTTGTTCCAAACTGGCGGAATCAAATCCCGGACAATGATCCTGGCGCTGGTGGTATTTGAATTGTTGCATTGATCGTAAACAGTAAAAGTCACCAAGTTGCCGGTGGTCGTACAATAACTGGCTATGTCACCATTGAAGTTGTGCGACCATCTCAATATATTACCACTGCAGGCGTCATTGGCAACTGCTCTTCCGTTGAGGTTAAGCCAGGACAAAATCTGAGCATCGGTTTCGTTACCGCACTCAATGACAAGGTCACTGGCCGGGGTTACGATGACCGGTCTTGTGGTATCTATTACCCGGTAAGATGGGAATACCCTGGTTTCATTGCCGCAGGTATCTCTACCCAACACTTCATAGATGTACAATCCGGTGCTTGGAGAACATCCGGAACGACGATCATAAATTCTGAAGCTGGTCCTGAATTGACAATTGTCGGTAAAACTAAACCTGCTGGCCCAGGCATTCATCCTGGCCGTCTGATCGATTCCGTCGCAATTGACCACCGTATCAAACCTGTTGGCAGCGGTTGGGCCAACAAATACGGGATTGGTCCGATCGGTGAAGAAAGTCTGTGATGATTGATTGATACAACCTGCCGGCGTTTCCAAGGTATAGGTCACCACATAAATGCCACAGGCCGTAAATCTCACTCCGCCGCTGGTGCCAACCGGATTGCTATTGCCCACATTGGTACCCGTAAATATTCCTCCCGGAACATTCGGTATCAGGGTAATGGTATCACCCGGACAGTATTCAGCTTTAGCACCAATTACTGTGAATCTTGCATCCTGTGCCGTACCATCTTGTACACTAACCTGCCTGCAAACAGTGTCTCTGCAGAATCTTCCGGCAGGAATTCCTGTTCCACAGGCTGCATAAGTCAGGGTTTCCTCCAGGCACAAGACCACATTTCCTGCACCGGTATATTCCACCGCATAAATGGTGGGGCCGTTGGCAATGACAATGGCAGGTCCTGAAAGGACGCGCAATACCCTTGTTCTGGTTCCGGCAGGATCATAGGTCGGACTATTGATAAATAAAGTATCTCTCTTTAGCGCTACAGGGTCTGTGATATTCCAGCATCTTTCGTTTTGAATATCAAAGCTCGGAGTAGGCTGTTCTGTAATCAATAAACAAGCTGTTCCGGTGGCGGTACAAGCACCGTCAGCACCTGGGAATGTACTGACTGTATAGCTAAAGCAGTAACATCCGGCTTCCAAATAGTTTAATTGATTGTCGCCGATGACCCTTCCGGTGGCAGGTCCTGAAGTCAGGGTGAATACGCCACCTCCGGTGGTGAGTGGGTTAAACAAAGCAGTCAGATCCACAATTCCAGTAGGTTCCACCTGACAAACGATGGAGTCGCTATGTAAAGTGGCATTGGCGGCAGGATACACTTCGATGTTTCTGGTAAAGACACCGGTACATCCGTCCGGAGAATTAACAGTATAAGTCACCGCATGAACTCCTACACCGGCTACTGCAGGGCAGAATTCATATTCCGGATGTACCAATAAACCTCCCGGTGGACGCACACCTCTTCCGGTGAAAATACCGCCTGTCGTGCCCGTCACCAAAACATCGAGCCTCACACATGGATCATCGATACAGAAAGGCCCTATTGCTGTCCAGGCCGGATTGACAACGGTTGTATTGTTTAATACCCGAATCACTTCACATACTTCCGCTCTGCAGGTGGTTGTTAGCCCACAAGCATTGGTGGTAATTGTTTCCTGCATACAGATGGAAGCAATTCCATTACCAACAATGGTAACCACCCCGCTGCTGTTAACGGTGGCCACAGAACTGTTTGTGGTTCTGTAGGACCTTGCAATTGAACCTGAATAAGTAGGACTGGTCAGGAAGTTCACCGGAATATTGAACTGAACAAGGTTGACCTGATCCCAACACACATGATCTGGCAGATCAAACATCGGCATTGGCATTTCTCCGATATGCACCTGGAAGTCCTGAGTGGCCAAACATCCGCCATCTGCTCCGGGGAAGGATGAGACTGTATATCTAACAGTGTAACAACCGGGGCTGGTGTAATACAACAGATCGTCGTCCACCGTGCCGGTTCCTCCTGCCGGTCCACTGACGAAGCTCCAGCTTCCTCCTCTTGTTGCCGTAGCACAAAGCAAGGAATTGAGGCTATGAGAACCCAACGTATATCTGGAGGTCAATAATACACCATTGAATGGTCCGTAATTATTGGTATTTGGTCCAAGTGCTTTGGTAGCGCACTGGATGGTATCCCTGGTATCTGAACAAGCAAGACTGACCTCATCGTAAACATATACGTTGTGGCATTCTGTGGCCGAACAACCGGATCCATTCTGGACTGTATAGCAGATGCTAAAAATTCCGGGACCGGATTCATCCGGACAGAAACGGTAGTTTGGATGAGTGGGATCTAAAAATACACCTACACCGGTAAATACACCAGCGGTATCACCTGTAATTAAGGCATCCAAGTCGACACAAGGATCATCCACACAGAATGGTCCGATCGGGCTCCAGGAAGGATCCACTTCTTCGTCCGTTTGGTGAATGGTGATCCGCTCGCAATAGATTTGTGTACAGGCCTGAGTAGCGAACAATGGACAGGTTAAATTAAGTCTTTCAGTAAGACAGATCTCAAAAACTCCGTCTCCGTTGACCGTAACGGTAGGATTATTGATTGCCTGGAACACTCCCACTCCACTTGAAAGGGTTGGAACGGGGCCAGGTCCAGAAATGGTGCTGACCGTCCAGAGGTAATCTCTTGTATGGCCTCCCGTGCCCCAGGTGGTACCCTGGTAATAGGTAGGCAATACCAAAGATCCTGTGATTCCATCCCAGCAAGCTTCCTCTGCAAGATCAAATACAGGGGTGGGTCTTTCGATGATGGCAAAATTGATTATACTAGAAACCGGGGCACAAGGATCACAGCTAACGCTATATTGAAGGGTATAACAGCCGGGACCTCCAAACAAGGTTTCGTTTTGGATGGCTTCTGTACCCAGCGGTGAAGATATTATGGTCCAAACTCCTCCTCTTGTCGTCTGAGGCAGATAGAATCTGGATAAATCAAAATCAACCCTTGGTCCAAAACTGGATGCTCTGAACTGGGCTGAATTATAACATCCCCAGGCAGTGATATTCCCGGAAATGGTGGCATCACATTGTTCCACTACGACAATATTTCTCGTCATAACTCCCGTGCATCCATCCGGAGAATTGACGGTGTAAGTCACTGCATGAATTCCAACTCCGGCAACAGCTGGACAGAATCTGTATTCCGGATGAGCAGGGTCTAATTCAACACCCCGGCCTGTGAATACTCCATTCGGTGTTCCGGTGACAAGGTCATCAAGATCAATACAAGCTGCAGTCACACAGATCAGGCCTGGATCACCCCAAGCAGGATTGGCCACTGTCAAGGTATTATTCACCCTCAACACTTCGCAAACTTCAGAAGTACATCTGGTGGTGACTCCGGCACAAGCGATGGTGGTGATGATTTCCTCCATACAAATGGTGGTAATACCATTCCCTACAACGGTTACCAAACCAGCCGCATTGACACTCGCAACTGCCGGGTTGGTGCTTCTATAGTTTCGGACAACAGACCCTGTGTAAGCAGGACTCGTTAAGAACGATACAGGAATATTATAAGTGAGCAAAGTCACCTGATCCCAGCAAACATCATCCGGAAAATCAAAACTTGGATTGGGTCTTTCACCCACATGGATGGTAAAATCCTGGGTGGCAGTACATGCTCCGTCAGCCCCTGGGAAAGAAGAAACAGAATACCTCACGGTATAGCAACCCGGGCTGGTGTAATAAAGTATATCATTTGCTACAGCACCGGAATTAGCTGCGGGACCGGAGACAAAACTCCAAACTCCATTTCTGGTGGCTGAAGCACAAAGCAGTGCGCTCAAGCTATGGGTACCAAGGGTATATCTTGAAGTCAGGGTAGATCCATTAAATGGCCCATAACTATTGGCGTTCTGACCCAAAGCCATGGTAGCGCATTGCACGGTATCCCTTGTATCTGCGCAGGCCAAGCTGACTGCAGCATACACAGTAATGTTATGACATTCTACTGCGGTACATCCGGCACCGTTCTGGACTGTGTAGCAAACGGTATGGATACCGGCTCCTGCGGTTGCAGGACAGAATTGGTAATTTGGATGCGATGGATTCAATAATACCCCTGTACCTGTAAATACTCCACCAGTGTCACCGGTGATTCGAGCATCCAGATCCACGCAGGCATCATCAATACATAAAGGACCGAAGCTTATCCAGGATGGATCTGCCACCAAAGTCGTTTGGTGAACAGTAAGGGTTTGACAATAAACTCTGCTACATGATCCTCCTCCGGGAAGTGAACCACAAGAATTATAAACCAAAGTTTCATTCAGACAGATTTCAAACACACCTTGACCCTGTATTGTAATTGTAGGTTCCTGAATAGCAGCGTTGCTGAAGGTTGGAGCAGGTCCACCAGAAACAACATTTACAAACCATCCATAATTTCGAGCGGCAGCATTATTGCCAAAAGTCTCGCCATTATATAGGGTTGGCAGTATGACAGAACCAGCGATACCATCCCAACAAACTTCTTCCGCTAAATCAAATTCTGGTTTTGGTTCTTCCCAAATTGAAAGGAATACTGTATCTGACATGGAAGCACATTCTCCTGTAGCTCCAGGAAATGAACTTGGAACGGTATATCTCAATTGATGACAACCGGGTTGAGCTACGTAAATTTCATTGTATAAAAAGAAACATCCACCCGCCGCAGAGATGATAGACCAGGTACCACCTCTGGTGGTTTGTGGAAGGTAAAAGGCAGATAAATCAAAATTGATCATGCCGGTTCCACATCCGGGAACATATCTCAAATCCCAACAGGCCGTACCCAAGTCAGCTCTCAGACTTGCATCCGGGCCTTGGTGAACAACAATATTTCTACTGAAAGAGGCTGAGCAACCATCAAGGGAATTGACGGTGTAAGTCACAACATGGATACCAACTCCAGCCAGGGCCGGGCAAAAATCATAATTCGGATGACCTCCTGCTCCCAGAACCACACCTTGACCGGTAAAAATACCATTGGGAGTGCCGGTCACCAAGTCATCAAGATCAATGCAGCCATCAGATATACACAAGGGGTCTACCGGCCCCCAGGCAGGATTGACCACTGTTGTATTATTGATGACCCGAATCACTTGACAAACTTCACTTGTACATCTGGTGATGGCGCCACAAGCATTGGTAGTAATGATTTCTTCCATACAAACGGAAGCAATTCCATTTCCGACTACTGTGACTGTGCCCACAACGGGATGAACCGCAACAACAGCTGGATTGGTACTTCTGTATGATCTGGTAACAACCCCTGTGTAGCTTGGACTCGTAATGAAATTGAGCGGGATGTTGTATCCAACAAATGAAACCTGATCCCAACAAATGGCATCCGGTAAATCAAAGCTTGGATTGGGTCTTTCACCTATATGAACAAAGAAATCTTGAGTTGCAATACAAGCTCCATCCAACCCAGGACCAGATAATACAGTGTATCTGATGACATAACAACCCGGAGTTGTATAATACAAGGTATGTCCTGCGACTGCACCGGTATTGCCTCCTCCCGGAGGAGCACTGATCAATTCCCAAAGTCCACCTTGGGTGGCATTCGGACACAGCATGCTTGACAAATTGTAGGTACCAAGAGTATATCTCGAAACCAATACACTTCCATTGAATGGTCCATAGTTATTGTTGTTTGGACCCAATGCCATGGTAGCACATTGCAATGTATCTCTGGTATCAGGACAGGACAAAGTAGCAGCCGGATACACCACAAAATTATGGCATTCTACAGCGGTACAACCTGCCCCGTTGTTAACGGTATAGCAAATGGTATGTGTTCCTGGTCCTGCAACAGCCGGGCAGAAGCGGTAGTTTGGATGCGATGGATCCAATTCAACCCCATTTCCGGTAAATACACCACCGGTATTTCCGGTGATTCTGGTATCCAAATCAATGCAGATATCATCCACACAGAATGGACCCGCTGAATTCCAGGTTGGAATGACTTCGATGTTGGTTTGATTGACCACAAGGATTTCACAATGCTCATTGATACAGGAAGTGGGTACGATGTCTTCACAATCCTCATATTCCAAGGTCTCGGTCAAGCAAATGCTAAATGTACCCGCACCTTGAATGATCACCTCGGGTTCCGGAGAAGCAGGATCGCTGAAAGTCGGTACGGGGCCCGCTCCTGAAATCAGATTTGCCGTCCACAAATAAGTTATATTGGAAGTATTAATTCCAAAAGTGGCACCTGTATATAAGGTAGGCAAGCTAGCGGATCCAGCAATTCCATCCCAGCAAACTTGTTCTGCAAGATCAAAATCGGTCTGCGGCTCTTCCGTCACCATCAAGAAGACGGTGGTGGTCATTTCGGCGCAAGCTCCGGTAGCTCCAGGAAATGCTGCTGGAACAGTATAGGTCAGCTCATGACAGCCCGGAGAGGCTTCAAAAGTTTCATTCAAAATTCTGCAACCGTGGTTGGTGACTACATTCCAGATACCACCTCTGGTGGTGCCCGGTAGATAAAAATCCGCCAGATTAATGTCTGTGACATAAATACCACAGGCAGATGAAAGCCTTAAATCATAACAACCTTTTTCCAAATTGCCTACCAAAGTAGCGTTATTGGCAGGTCGCACTTCAATGAGTGTACAATGGGTTTGCAAGCAGGAAGGATCTCCTGTGGTCACACAAATAAGATGTGAGCCAGGTCCTGCCGCACCCGGATTAAAACTAGCCTGGGTGCTATCTGCACCAACGGTCAAACATCCACCACAAGAAGAAGTCCAGAAAATTTCCTGGGTACCGTCACTATTGAGAGGATTGCCATCCTGAACGGTTGGATCAGGATTTACCAAACTCAATACCACAGGTCCTCCGTCCACACATTGGGTAGAAGGTGTCGCAAAGAAAGGATCGCTTGATGCGCTCACTGTGATAATGGTTCTATCGGAATCAGAACAGCTTGCTCCGGTTCGCAAAGTATAAACGATTTCAAAATTTCCTTCTCCTGAAACAGTTGGGTCAAACATGGCAGTGCCATCCGTCATTCCCATCAGAGCCGTTGTGGCCGGATAAGAAACCCAAAATCCGGTTGAATCGCATAAAGGCAACCTGCCCACCATATTGCTGGTAATCGTAGCTTTATTGTCTCTCGAACAAAGTTGTGCCGGACCATTGATCTCTACATCTGGCTTTTCACAGATGGTGACAACCACATTGTTATTGATGTTATCCGGATTGCAATCATTTGGAATGGTATAGCTGACCAATAAGTTGCCGCAGCCCCCGGTATAGAAAAATCCATTCGGCAATAGAATTCCACCAAAAGGAGGAATACTTGCTCCATCCGTCATTCCGGTAAAGATTCCTCCGGGTGCAAAACCATTTGCAAGAAGTACACTGTAAGGGAAGAAGGTATTGGGAACAAGACAGACTTTAAAGTCATCCACTAGGTCATTTTGATTGTCAGGAACGTCGTCATTGATCAGTATGTCAATGCAATAATTTTCAAGGCAACGAGGATTGCCGACGGCTACACAAACTGTAAATAAGCCGGGACCCGGCCATCCGTCTCCATCTAAATCCGCTGGTTGGAAAAGACCTGTTACTCCATTGTCTGTAACACCGGATCCTGTCCATCGGATGTCTTCATCGACCATTGGAAAACCAGCTTCATCCAGAATGCTCTGCAGATTTAATACCACAGGCCAAGCTGTGGTCCCTTCGCAAAGTGGACCTACCGGAACGATTCCATTCGGACTCGCTCCGTCTTTGTAAATATTGACCACTTGGTTGTAAACAAAATCAGGACAGCCAAACAAGGATCCGGTAGGATCAACGATGGTCATACGGATGGTATAGCTACCTGCCATGACAGCATCGGGATATACCAACACGGGTCCCAGAGTACTGATGGTCCCGGTCACGGGGCTACCTCCAATCAGCAGGTTGCCCGAAGGACCCTGGGTTACATCAAAAGTAACTTCATAATCAAAACAACCATAAAAAACGCGGTTGGTGTCAGTGATCGCATAAGGACCTTCATCCTGGCAAAGGTCATCCGGAAGATCAAAGGACCCTCTGGGGCATTCATTGATGGTCACAGCAATATCATCGGAAGATACATTGCCCTGACAATCGGTGATGGTATATCTAAGGTTAAGAATCAAACATCCGCCATCATATTTGGCGACATGTGAAAATCCAACTCCTGTTGGAGGAAGAATATTGACGCCTGGTGTGACAGGTCCTCCCAGATTGGGCACCTGAGAAAGGATCTCCCATTCTCCACCCTGAGGAGCTGTCTGTAACAAAAATGACTCAAGATCAATCAAGGCATCCGGGCAGAAGCAAATGCCAAAATCATTGACCAAATAAGGAGGATTGACATCTTGTTCGACGAGGATTGTTCTGGTCAGTTCAACATGACAATTTGCATCCCCAACTGTATAGGTAACGCTGTAAACACCCGGGCCCGGAGGATTAAACATGGCCGGCGTGCCGCCGTTGCAGCGGTTATCCGGAGCAGCGGGTTCTACGTGGTCACCTGACCAGTATCCGCAATCTCTTGCGGTTCCTTCCAACAAAGCACATAAATCCAAAGGAACCTGTGACATACAGACAATACCCGGATTGGACCATGCTGCATCCAGAGGATTCACTTGAATCAGCACCTGGCAATTTCCTAAAATTCCGCTAACGTTGCCGGAACAATCTTCACCCCAGATCGGGATATTTTGGAAGCCCAAGGCACCACAGCCAAAGCTGGCTTCGTCGTTGTGCTCGATGGGATCCTGATCACAATTGTCATTGACAAAAGCGATGCCATTAAAAAAATCCTGCGGCACTGTCGCAGCAGTATAAATACATGTCAGTGGATCGATGTCAAGATTAAAGATGGGTGCCGGATCCGGACAAAGCGCAATAAAGTCGGGGGCGGTCACATCCAGAAGTACGATCAAATCATCGCAATCAAAGACCACCGGTCCTCCGATGGGATTGCCATTGCAATCGATGTAGGTAAATCGAATGTCCACAGCGCCTCCCGGAAACAAAGGATTACAAATGATGTCTCCTGCAGCTACCGGAAAAAATCCTCCCGGAATAACCGGAGTGCCGGGAGCGAAAAGTTCTGTTTCATGAATTCCGTCTCCATCCAGGTCAGCATACATTCCGATGTTGTCGGGATCCACCACCTGACAGTTGTCGAGGAAAATGGAAGAATTTCTTAAATCCGGGACATTGGCCGTACAACCAGCATCCACGTTTACATCGGTTTGAGGGGGACAAATTCCAGGTATTGGATCTGTCTGATCTGAAACTGTTATTTCAAAAGTGCAACAATTGCCTGGCAATGGACCAGCAGGTGCCGGATCCAATACGCCGTTCCCAAAACAATCCTGAGCACATATTCGAATGGTAATAACCCTTGGTCCGTCACATCCTCCTGTGATGGTGGGGAAAGTATTGTTGGGAAATGGTCCAGCAGCCGGATTGGTCACGCTGAGAACCCTTTGGGATAAAGTATATGGAGCCCCACATGCATCATCCGGTGTGGCAAGCGCCGTAAAATCTTCTACGGTATAAGCACAAACAGCATCGAAAGCCCTGGTGTCATTTGGAGGACAAGTGATGGTTGGTTCGGTGACATCTCTCAATTGTACCAATACAACATCCGTGTTGGATAGATTTCCGCAGGCATCCATGGTTTGGAAGGTCACCGGAGTCCCGGCGTTGGGTGAGGTTGGACAGGCCAAATCAGGAACAGGAAATCCAGCCGTAACAAACATGTTGGCTAACAGTGTTGCATCATCCGTACAATTGTCTGCGACCGTACCTCCACCCATCCATCCAACCAGATTGGCCAGACTGACGGTACAAAGGCTGTCCACATCCAGAATAACCGAACCCGGTAAAGCCAGAATCGGATTAAACTGATCCTCCACAAAAAAGGAGTCCACATTGGTGATGGTACAAAACTGCAAAGCAGGAGGAGGAGCTGGATTGGCTCTGACGTACAATGCAATCAAATTCACCTGAATATAGGAATCAGGGCAAAATCCGGAACTTGGCAGGGTAAAAGGTGTCAAGGCCGGTGGCACCTGAATGGGACGCAATAATCCTACCCTGGTCCAACCCAGACATGAAGCAGCCACCTGCCAATCGTGCTGAATGGTAACCGATGGGGTTAAAAAACCACACAGAATACCCAGATTGACATTGATTGGGTTGTTGTTTCCTTGCGTTACACAAGCATTCATTGCCGGATCGCAGGCTGGCTGTGCAAAGGCCGAGACATTCATAAAAAAGCTCATCAATGCAAGCATCAATGCTTTGCGCACGGGAGTTAAATTTTGTTTCATAAATAAACTTGAAAGGGATTGTACGAATGGGATCATAGATCTTAGGATTGTAAAGGGTTTTGAATAAGAAATACTTGGATGCGCTCGTGTGATGGGATCTTCTCAATTATTTTGACCGATTTGTTGTTGTAAATGACTGTATTGTTGTCAATTTTGAGGGGTTTTTCGATAAAATTAACACCCTCTAAAAATGGTAAGCCTTTGCTCACCATGGAGACATGACTGGCAAAAAATTCAAACTTGGTATCGTTGTATCCACTCGCTCTAACAGAATCCAAAGTCTGACGAGATATTTCATCGAGTGTTTGGTCCGGAAAAGCAAAGAATACAAAATCAAATTGGGGATGACTCTGCAAGAAAAAATTAAGCGCAGGATCGTTAAGCATGCGGTTGAATTCACTCATATCCTTTCTGGATTGAAGGGACTGTTGAGCAAAAGAAGCTACATTTTGACCATCGGGAATTCCCGGATTAACTTGTGTAAGTTGTTGATTATCAATTGACTTTTCTGCCGTCGCAGAAGGTTTATTGTTTGTTTTGCAGGAAGTTGTCAGAAGAAATAGAACGCACGAAATGCTGACCAGAGAACAAGTGTTTGTTCTTCCAATACAGGAGACTAGAGCTTTGGTTTCCAAAAGCACATAGTCAATTAAGTGAGGTATGTGTTTCAATGAGAACACAGGCTTAATTGATTTACAACAACAAAAAATCGAAGGAAACTTAACTCGGGCGTCTGCTTGGCTTCGTCAGTTCACACCGGGATTAATTACCTTCTGTTTTTACACAAGTTTTGAGGTATGGTCAGTACCGCAGCACAAAGTAAAGAAAAAACAATGGTTCAAGGTGTATTAAATTTTTGTGCAGGACAAATTTTTTTTCACATCTGTTTATTTATTTCTCATTAAACACATTACAAATAATGTAATTATTTAATGTATGCTATTTTAATTCAAAATGGGACCCTATTACCTCGGACAACGGTCGATGATATAGGCTCTTGAGCGGGCACTGAGCATAACAGTTTCTAAGACTTTTGCTTCCGTTGATCCAATGACGACCGTCGCACCAGCCTCTCCAAATTTGACACTGACCCCTCCCAATGAAGTGGCCCCGGCCCAGCTAAAATCGGTCGTCTTAACAATCAGCTGATTGAGCAATTTTAATTCCGCATCATCCGGCATATTGTCATTCAATTTGCCCGCGAGCTCTCCACCAATTGCTTTAAAAGCTACGTCTGTCGGAACAAAGTAGTTTACCTTAAGTCTTTTGTCTTCATACAACAATGGTATGATCGTCGACGACTGATTCATCAACTGGTTGAAATGGACAAGGTCGCTTCTGTTTTTGAGCCAACCCAACAATTGACTTCTCTCTTCCTCCACCTGACCTTTGGTCATTTTATGGTCCTCTGCCTGGGTAGATTCCTTATTGCCGGTAGCAGCAGATCCTCCAGATTTGTCTTGTTTGCATTGGATGAAAAACAAACTGAGCAACAATATTCCTAGGATGGGTTGAAATTTCATAACTTTTAATTTGGCACAAAATTAATGGAAACTTGAACGCTTAAGTTTAAAACTTAAACCTTCAAATGGCTTAGGTCTGATGGCGGTCTGATGGCTGTCTGATGGCTTAAGTTTGAAACTTAAGCCATCAGACAGCCATCAGACTTAAGCCATCAGACGGCCAAGTTATATTTCGATCCGATCGATGTCAATGCAGCCATCCTGCTGCCCCTTGTATTGAGCTGCACTGCTCCACGCATATTCTTCTGCATAAGCAACCATACCTGCCTTGACAGGATTGTGATGGATATAATTCAATTTCTGTTTTATCCATACTGGATTGAACAATTCAATTGGTCGGTTTCGCTGGTACCAAACCTGAAATCTTTTATTGTTGCTATTCGAAAATCCAAAAATTTCAAATATTTCCAGGATATCATCTCTTTGATGAAAACTGGTATCTTCAAGAATTAATTTCAAAATGGCTTTGGCACAAAACTTTTTAAAATCTCTGATCGTATCCGACAATTTAAAGGGAGGGATGGTGCGGCAAATGAGATGGATGTGATTGCTCATGATCACATAAGCATGAATCCTCAACCCCTTGTGTTGCTGACAATATTTCAAACTATCTGTGATAATTTTTTTGCATCGATGATCATCAAAAATTTTCACCCAACCCACCACAGTAATGGTTAAAAAATGCAATGCATTTTGCTTAGATATTTTATGCCCTCCCATCTGTTATTCACTCAGGAATAAAATTAGTGAAATAATTCCGAAACGGCTGAATGATCGCTACAAAGCTAGATCGCTCTGGCTTGATCGCTTAAGTTTAAAACTTAAGCGATCAAGCTGCGATCTAGCCAAAAAAAAAGCCCGGTGAAAATCACCGGGCCTTCAAATTATTTTAAAAAACTTATCCCAATTCTCTTATTTATTGGTCTTGATGATGCGCACAGTTTTGCTCCAATCTCCTTGTTTGACTTGCAACATGAACACACCCGCAGGATAATCTGATCCGAAGTGTGTGGACTCCGTCTTAGGATTGATGAATCTGCGCTCTATCATCTTACCATACATATCGAAGACCATCATATCGACCGGTTCGAATGATTTGGTAAAGATGAGCAGATCAAAGTGCTGACTGGTCGGATTCGGGAATACCCTCACCGATCTGCCGTCAGCCGAATTCTCCTCGAGCGTGATCACCTGATTGGATCCATCCGTTTCGTTTCCTCCTGTCCACAACTCTTCAGCAGGTTTGCCAAATGGTGGTGGTGTGCACTGGTCGTCGCATTTACCCATGGTAGCTCCAGGTGTACCCGGTACGTAATCCGGAACATCTGCAACATCCACTTCGATGGTATTGCCATTGTCGCAGACGTAAACTTTGCCCGGCATTCCAGGTACCCTCACGTCTTTGACACAGAAGGTAACAGAGCAGGTCGAAGAACAACCCTGGCTGTTGGTCACTGTCACCGTATAAGTGAAGTTACCAGCCACCGTAGGTGCAAAGGTCGGGCTTTGACAATTGGTGCAATTGATCAGGTGCGTCGTCGGGCTCCATGAATAAGTAAATCCGGTACCTCCGCTAGGCACAGCCGTCATCAACACGGTCTGTGGTCCATATCCGAGATACACATTGCTTGGAATACCACCTGTATTGGCTCCTGTAGCAGGAGTCAGGGTAATGCTACAAGTGATTGGTCCGCGAATGGTAACCACCGCCGTACAGGTAGAAGAATTGCCCGATCCATCGGTAGCAGTAAGAATCACGTTGTTGGTGATCGGATCACTGCAGGTGAAGGTCGTTTTATTAATGCTCAATCCAGGAGCACCGCAGTTGTCTGTAGAAGCATTGTTGACCTGTGCAGGAGTAATCGTTCTTGTGCCTGCAATGAGATCAATGGTGATGTTTTTACATTTCGCCACTGGTCTCGTAGTATCCATGACTGTCACCAACGCTGTATTTGATCCGACATTACCCGCTGCATCGGTTGCTGTCAGGGTAACAACGTTGACACCTTTGTTGCTGCAGTTGAACACTGTTTTGGACAAACTGTAACTCACAATACCGCAATTGTCAAAACTTCCATTGTTGACATGAGATACCAACAAGGCTGCCTGACCAACAGCATTCAAATAAAGCGTCTTAGGCTTGGTGATTACGGTTGGTTTGGTGGTATCATTCACCGTAACCGTAAAGTTACAGTATGATGGGTTGCCACAGGCATCTGTCGCGGTTACATACACGGTTGTGGTACCTACTACGAAATAAGATCCCGGTGCTTTGCTGTAATTGATGGTTGGCACACTGCATTCATCATCGGCAGTCGCTGCGAAGTTGACATTGTTACCGCACACACCCGTGTTGTTGGAAACAACAATGTTAGCAGGACAATCCAGATCCGGTGATTCTGTATCATCGACATAGATGGTTTGCTCACAAGTGGTCTCATTGCCACAAGCATCTTCGAGATACCAAGTTCTGGTCACTACGATGGGGCAAGTTCCGGTTGATTCGTCGATGTATTTTACAGAGACGATTTCACAATTATCGGATGCCTCACCAAAGTTTGGCATGTCCTCAAATTCGATCAGATCAGAATTTGCCAAAGTCTCACTGTAATCCGGTCCTGTCACATCATCCGTGTCGCAGCCTTCAATGTCTCTGGTCACAGGGCAAACTGAAATAACTGGCTCTTCAGTATCGTCCACGGTAATGATCTGTACGCAGGTCGTTTCGTTGTTGCAAGCGTCTTTCAAGGTCCAGGTTCTGGTGACCGTAATTGGACAGGTACCGCTTGCCTCATCGATATAGGTAACCGAGATAATTCCGCATTCATCACTGGCTTCTCCGTTGTTTGGAGCAGAAGAGAATTCTGCATAGCTTGAACTCGCCTCTGTCTCTGAATATGCAGGAGAAGTGATGTCGCCTGTACCACAGCCCTCAATCACGCGATCTTCTGCACAAACTTCGATTTCCGGATCAGTGGTATCATCTACTTCAAGGGTCTGAACACAAGTTTCGGTATTGCCACAAGCATCTTTCAAGGTCCAGGTTCTGGTAATAACTATTGGACATTCACCGGATGCAGCATCCTGATAACCCACTTCTACGATTCCACATTCATCGTCAGCCTCTCCGTTGTTTGGTGCAGCAGAGAATACGCTGTAATCAGAAAGTGCGTAGCTCATGGAGAATGGAGGATCGGTCACATCATCGGTGCCACAGCCTTCGATGATGCGGGTTTCCGGACATTCTGTGATGTCAGGAGCATCCGTATCGTCCACGTAGATGGTCTGGACACAAGTAGATTCATTACCACAGGCATCTCTGATAAACCAGGTTCTGGTCACCACAATGGGGCAGGATCCGGTAGATTCATCGATATAACCCACGGATTCGATTCCACAAGCATCTGAAGCATCGCCCTGGTTGGTCGCATTTTCGAATTCCTCTTCTGAAGATTCGTTTTCTACTTCGCTGTAGTCAGGACCGGTGATGGCGTCGGTATCGCAACCTTCGATGTTGCGTGTGACGGCACATTCGTCGATGGTCGGTGCCTGGGTATCATCCACTGTGATGGTTTGGTTGCACTGGTCGGTATTGCCGGCTGCGTCTCTCAGGTACCAGGTTCTGGTCACGATGGTCGGGCAGCTGCCATTGGCCACGTCGATGTATTCGACTGTGGTCACACCACAATTATCGATGGCATCTCCATCGTTTGGCGCTCCATTAAAGATGGCATAAGTGGTTGCGGCCAGGGTGGTGCTGAAGGCAGGTAAATCGATGGCGGTTGGGTCACATCCTTCGATCACCCTTGCCACAGGACAATTCAGAATGATAGGTGCTTCTGTATCTACCACCGTCACGGTAAAGCTGCACTCTGCGGTATTGCCGCTGGCATCCGTCACCAGATAGGTCTGGGTGGTTACACCTACAGGGAAATAAGTATATGGTGGCTGACCAGAAGTCCTTTCAGTCTCAGCTCCCGGACAGTTGTCAGTGCCTTCAGGCTCTGTAAAGCCGATTAACTTCGAACACAAGCCAGGATCATTGGACAAAGGTCCAATGTTGGAAGGACAGGTAATTTCAGGATCCTGAGCATCGGTCACCGTTACGGTGAAGCTGCAAGTGGTGATATTTCCGCTGGCGTCTTCCACTTCAAAAGTATTGGTGGTCACTCCCACTGGGAAGAAACTGCCACTTGGCAATCCGGATGTCTGGGTCGTTATTTCTCCCGGACAGTTGTCGGTGCCCACCGGAGTCGTATAAGTCACATCTGCTCCACATTCATCCAGATCATTGTCCACTGCGATGTCTGAAGGACAGCTGATCTCAGGATCTTGTGTATCGTTGACCGTCACGGTGAAGCTGCACTCTGCGGTATTGCCGCTGGCGTCTTCTACTTCAAATGTATTGGTGGTCACTCCCACAGGGAAGAAGCTTCCGCTTGCCAATCCTGCCGTCTGGGTCCAATCTTCACCCGGACAATTGTCATCCGTGGTTGGATCCGCATACGTCACCTCTGCTCCACACTCATCCGGATCGTTGCTGACCACGATGTTGGCAGGACAGTCGATGCTTGGATCTTCTGTATCGTTGACCGTCACGGTGAAACTGCAGCTCGAAATATTGCCTGATGCATCTTCTGCCTCAAACGTATTGGTGGTCACACCTACAGGGAATGCACTGCCACTCGGCATGCCGGCAGTTTGCGAAGTCATCACACCCGGACAGTTGTCGGTGCCATTTGGTGTGCCATAGTTGACCACTGCACTGCACAGGCCGGCATCATTGCTCACCACGATGTCATTCGGACAGCTGATCTGTGGATCTTCTGTATCGTTGACTGTCACGGTAAAGCTGCACTCTGCGGTATTGCCGCTGGCATCCGTCACCAGATAAGTCTGAGTGGTTACTCCGACTGCAAAGTAAGAATTCGGCGCCTGGCCAGAAGTCCTATCGGTCTCCGCTCCCGGACAGTTGTCGGTGCCTTCAGGCTCTGTAAAGCCTACCAAAGCAGCGCACAAGCCCGGATCGTTGTCCACTTCGATGTCATCAGGACAATCGATCTCAGGATCTTCCTCGTCAGTAATTGTTATGGTGAAGCTACATGTGCTTGTATTGCCATGAATATCGGTGGCTTCAAATGTGATTTCACTCACACCAACCGGGAATATAGAACCAGAAGGCAGCCCACCGGTCTGGTTGACTTCATCAATGCCACAATTGTCATCGGCCATCGGGTCATCGAAACCAATTTCTGCTCCACACTCTCCCGGATCAGTTTCATCCACGATGTCATCCGGACAATCGATGGTAGGATCTTCGTCATCCACCACGGTGATGGTAAAGCTACAAGTGGCCATCAGACCTTCTGCATCTGTCACTTTATAAACTACTACATGCACGCCAACCGGTAAAATTTCTCCGGACATTGGACCTGACTCATGGGTGGTGATGGCCCCGGGGCAATTGTCGGTGCCTATTGGAGCGTCATAGCCGATTTCGTTTTCACATTCTCCAGGTGCACTGTTGACGACTTCATCATCCGGACAGTCAATCTGAGGAGCTTCCGTATCGCTTACGGTCACGGTAAACTGACAAGTTGTGGTTAATCCACTTGCATCCGTGGCGGTGTAAGTTACGATGGTTGTTCCCACCGGAAAGAAACTGCCGTTGGCATTCGGAGGATCGACTTCCAAAGTCACTCCCGGACAATTGTCCGAAGCGGTTGGAGCAGTCCAGCTCACTTCGCGGCCGCATTGACCAGGATCGTTGGAGAGAGGACCTATATTGGAAGGACATCCTGTGATGATTGGGTCCTGATTGTCCACCACCTCAACGGTAAAGCTGCAGGAGTTGGTCAGGTTGTTGTTATCTGTGACGGTCCATGTGATGACATTGGCTCCTGCAGGAATGACGGCACCATCGAGTGAAGAGGTTTGGTTAAAATCATTTTCCACTCCAGCAATTCCACAATTGTCATCCAACATGCTGGGATCGTATATGGTGCCTGCAATGGTATATTCACAGGATCCGGGATTCGGATTTACAGAACCAGAACTTGGGCATGTGAGAGAAGGTGCATCGTCGTCGGTAACTACCACATCTTGTGTGCAGGTTTTTACATTACTCGCAGCATCTGTAAATGTCCAGGTGATCGTCGTAGTGCCCAATGGCCATGGATCATTCATCGATACCATGTCACTGCGCGTGCCCACTCCGTTGATGTTGCCATCACAATTGTCCATCGCTACCGGTACACTTACATCGGTATCGTTGTCGCAGTCTGGTGCTTCTGTGGTTAAATTTACGGTCGTCAGGGTCATGCAATCCAATACCGGTGCATCATCGTCAGTCACGCTTACATCTTGTGTGCAGGTTTTTACATTACTCGCTGCATCTGTAAATGTCCATGTGATGGTCGTAGTACCCAAGGGCCAAGGTGCATTCAGAGAGGCCATGTCACTGCGCGTACCCACTCCGTTGATGTTTCCATCACAATTGTCCACTGCAATTGGTACTGTAGCATCTGTATCGTTGGTACAATCGGGTGCTGTTGTATTTAAATGAATTGTAGTAAGTGTATTGCAATCCAATACAGGCGCATCGTCGTCGGTAACTACCACATCCTGTGTGCAGGTTTTTACATTACTCGCTGCATCTGTAAATGTCCATGTGATGGTTGTAGTACCCAAGGGCCAAGGTGCATTCATCGATACCATGTCACTGCGGGTGCCTGCACCATTGATGTTTCCATCACAATTGTCCACGGCAATTGGTACTGTAGCATCTGTATCGTTGGTACAATCGGGCGCTGTTGTATTTAAATGGATTGTAGTAAGTGTATTGCAATCCAATACAGGCGCATCGTTGTCGGTAACTACCACATCTTGTGTGCAGGTTTTTACATTACTCGCAGCATCCGTAAATGTCCATGTGATCGTCGTAGTGCCCAATGGCCATGGATCATTCAGGGATGCCATGTCGCTGCGGGTGCCTGCACCATTGATGTTTCCATCACAATTGTCCACGGCAATTGGTACTGTAGCATCTGTATCGTTGGTACAATCGGGTGCTGTTGTATTTAAATGAATTGTAGTAAGTGTATTGCAATCCAATACAGGCGCATCGTCGTCGGTAACTACCACATCTTGTGTGCAGCTTTTTCCATTACTCGCAGCATCTGTAAATGTCCATGTGATCGTCGTAGTGCCCAAGGGCCATGGATCATTCAGGGATGCCATGTCACTGCGTGTGCCCACTCCGTTGATGTTGCCATCACAATTGTCCATCGCTACCGGTACACTTACATCGGTATCGTTGTCGCAGTCTGGTGCTTCTGTGGTTAAATTTACGGTCGTCAGAGTCATGCAATCCAATACAGGCGCATCGTCGTCGGTAACTACCACATCTTGTGTGCAGCTTTTTCCATTACTCGCAGCATCTGTAAATGTCCATGTGATCGTCGTAGTGCCCAATGGCCATGGATCATTCATCGATACCATGTCACTGCGGGTGCCTGCACCATTGATGCTGCCATCGCAGTTGTCCACTGCAATTGGTACTGTAGCATCTGTATCGTTGGTACAATCGGGTGCTGTTGTATTTAAATGAATTGTAGTAAGTGTATTGCAATCCAATACAGGCGCATCGTCGTCGGTAACTACCACATCTTGTGTGCAGGTTTTTACATTACTCGCAGCATCTGTAAATGTCCAGGTGATCGTCGTAGTGCCCAATGGCCATGGATCATTCATCGATACCATGTCACTGCGCGTACCCACTCCGTTGATGTTTCCATCACAATTGTCCACTGCAATTGGTACTGTAGCATCTGTATCGTTGGTACAATCGGGTGCTGTTGTATTTAAATGAATTGTAGTAAGTGTATTGCAATCCAATACAGGCGCATCGTCGTCGGTAACTACCACATCAAAAACACAGGTCGCTGTGCCGCATGAATTGGTGGCGGTCACCGTGACGGTTGTGATACCCTTGTTGAAGCTTTCTCCCGATCCCGTGCCAGATCCGGAATCTGTGGTCGCTCCGGAAAATTCGTAATCCAGTGTAGGGGCGGGAGTTCCGGTCGCCTGAACGTTATAATTAACGGCCTCAGAACATAGTGAGGGGTCGGTATCCTCCATGACAGGAGCATTGGGACATTGAGTGAAGCTGGGTAGGCCACAACTTAGTTCGCCCTGTATGGCAAAATCATATAAGACAATCGTACAATTGTCGGTGGTGATCTCAACAGTGGCGTTATGAACACCCTGGGCTGATGGATCATAAGTGACATCGAAGGTCAGGGTACCTGAAGGACCAGGAATGGTGGCCGGGAGGCTGATATTATCTACTATAAAAAAGGATGCATTGGGACCCGTCACAAGGATGGATCCTACTTCCAGATTCAGATCAGCAGCACCCGTATTTCGTATGGTGAAGGTACGTGTGATGGGCATTCCCGAGACCTGTCCAAAATCCGTATGGTCAGTCGAGGAAGGCGTAATATCTCCATCTGCAATGGTGGTGTTGTTGCCCCGTACATCGATCACCGATGCCTGCACGGTGATGGCTATACTACAGGTTTTTGTGTTGGGAGGTGAAGCGGCATCCGTGGCAGTATAGGATAGGTTTACGATCTGGCCATTGCCACTTACCGCAAAGTTACCAGCAGGAATGCTTTGATCTTCCAAAATGCTTCCTGCATCGGTGCAATTGTCTGTTGGATTGAGTTGAGCAACATAATCCGGAATCGCAATCGTACAGGGCGATCCTGGGTGGACAGGGAGGGAAATGCTGGCCGGAGGACAACTCACCAACGGAGCGGCATTGTCGAGTACAGTGACGGTCGAAGTGCAGGTCTTGGTATTCCCGCTAGAATCCGTGACAGTCAGCAAGACAGTATTTTGTCCTATATCGCCACAATCAAAATTAGTCACATCCAGTTCCAGCATTTCGATGCCGCAATCGTCGCTGGAATTGTTGTTGACTTCCGCAGGGGTTAAAGTATATTCACCATTTTGGTCCAGAGAAACGCTGATGTTTTTACAGGCTGCCACCGGAAGGGTCTGGTCTGTAATGCTAACTGCGGCTGTGAAGGTATCAACGCAACCATTGGCATCCAGAACAAAGTATTTGTAGTCACCCGGACAAAGGCTCGTCAAAATCGGAGTTACCGGACTAACAACCCAGTCATCGGTGATGGCGATGCCCGTGTGTGTACACATACCCAGACGCAGGCTAGTTTCATTGGAATAGGTACTGTTATAGAGTAGGACATAATTTCCTCCAGTGAGTTTGCGCAAGTAGTATTCTGCCCCGGTTGCTTTTAATACAATCCGGACCTCATACCAGGTATTGATGGTATAACCGCCGGGAACGGAGGCTGTGACATTACTCCTGTTGTTATTATCTTCATATATAAATAGACTGGTGGCTTCAAATGAAAATGCATAAATCAAATCTGCCCGTGTATTGGTAGTTGAAGTGGTACCGTTGCCGTGCCAGCCTATGCTGGTCAGCCCACCGGCGGGATGGAAAAATTTAAAACTAAATTCCTTTCCGGCCGCTCGGGCAAAAGTGGCAGGGGTGTAGATCCTTTTATTCCAATTGCCGTTTCCGGTGACGCTGAGCTGGTTGTTTTGGACGTAGGCTCCTGTATTGTTATCCTTCGTAAACAAGGTTGGAGATAGGGTCGGTCCATAGAAGGCATGGGCAAACTCAGGACCTGTGTATGTAAAAGGTGCAACTCCACCGGATGGGTTTAAAATCACCTGACCATTGCAGGTATTCGGCGTGCAGGTATTGACATGGGTAATGTTGGCAGACAAGTCGAGTACGGGCGCAATGGTCAGTGCCACACCCGCGCTGTCTTTGCATCCATTGGATGCTGTTACCGTCACGTAGGCAGTAAAACTTCCTGCCGTATCGTAAGTGTTGCTTACCATTTGGCCGGATCCTATATTGCCATCTCCAAATGCCCAATTGTAGCTGAGGCCTGTACCAGTGCCGGATGCGGAAAAACCAACCGGAATGTTGATACACTTGCTGGTGGTGATGCTGTTGCCTGCATTGATATCGGCATGGCTGATGACCGTGGCCGAATTGAACGCCCTGCAATTGGCCGCGTCGATGACGGTCACTGCATAAGTTCCGGCGCTCAGACCACTGACAGCCTGAGTGGTCGCTCCATTTGACCAGCTGTATGTCAAGGGAGCCAAACCTCCCGGGGCATCCACGGAAACATCTCCATTCATTGCACCAAAACAGATGGTCTCTCCCTGGGTCGTTGAACCAAAATTATACGATGCAGGCTGATTCAGGGTAGCTATGGCGGTGCCTGTGCAGCCAGAGGCATCCGTCACCGTAACGCTGTAAGTTCCCTGAGACAGATTGGTTAAAGTGGCCAATGTGGATAAGGTATTCCACTTATATGAAAAAGGTCCTACACCCCCATTGACCACGGCAGTAGCGGAACCGTTGTTGGGTGTAGGACAGGTGGGGTTGGTTTTATTGATGGATACATCAAGCACATTGAAGGGTGGGAAATTCCATCCTGTATTACCTCCCAAATCAGCAGCCTGGTTGGCGTTGAAGGTAGCTCCACCTGTGGCTGAATTGTCTTTAATATCTACAAAATTGGAATTCACGGTGCCGGATGCCTGACTAAAACTGGCTGGAGATCCGGGTGTATCGGATTGAATGCTGAGATCTTTCTGGCAATTGCCGGAGGCGATGAGTTGCACGGTTGTCTGGGTTGAGCCCGATGACAGGGTGAGGATATTACCCGGGTCGGCTAAGAGCTTGTTAAATGAATTGGAGCCAGACAAATTACTAACCATGACGCTGTCTGTTTGAAACCGAAGATCATAGTATGGCAGATCTCCCCCGATAAATGTAACCGTGTCGCCATGACTTTTCAAGATGATCTCACTGGTGCCTGCTGAAAGAGTCAGGTTGCTTGGATCCTCCACATTCCAAACTCCTTCATTTAAGAGGATCTCCGAGCTGCCAAGCGTCAAAGTTCTGCTGGCATTTCCGATCAGGTTGAAACTTTTTCCAAGAATGTTTTTTCCATTGGTATTCAAATGACCGGATGCCAGGGTCAGGCTATCCGAATAATTGAAATTTGCTTCCAGCTTTAGGATGCTGTTGTTTTCTGCTTCAATATGCACATCTGTCAAAGTTTTTCCAAACAAATTGATTTGATGGATAAGTCCATCATCGGCCAGTAAATTCCATCTGCCAGTCCAGTTTTGGTTCATCGATGGAGACAGAAAGAGATTGCCATGAATATTCAGATTCTGTGCAGATCCTGCCAGGCTTGGGTTAAAGAGTACTGAAAGCCAGGTCATATTGTAGCAATTGCCTACGACATCCAGTGTGACCGTCTGTCCGGTCGTGGTAAAGGAATTGGCATCAAAGACCACATGGTCCGTTGCAGATGGCAACTGATTATAAAAAACATTTCCTCCTGATCTGGTCGCCCAGTGATTGGCATAATCTGACCAGTTGCCCGAGTCGCCCACCCAATAATAAGCCACACAGCTCTGACCAAAGGTGATCCCGTTATTGTTACCCAGGTCTTGACTGTTATGGCCTCCATTATAAGTAGCTCCTCCTGTCCCATTTATGTCCTCGATCCAAACGTAGTCAAAACAAAGTTGACCGGAAGCTTTGGATAACGTGGCTTGAGTTCCACCTGTCGTCGAATTGACGAGAATGGGCGTGCTACCGGTACCAAGAATCTGCACATCATCTATAAAAGTTTGCGTGCGATTGGCGCCAAAATTCAAACGGGTATTGCGACCGACTGAAGTAAAATTAACAAAGTTATTATTCTGATAGAAATAAACATAAGGGCCCTGGATGTTTTTGGATAAAATCAGAAAATTCCCAAAAGAATTGGTGCCATTGATTAAGATCTGAGGAGCTGAGGCTGTATTGGAATGATCCATGTTTATCGTAAATCCTGCCATAGTGTTGTTACCATCCAAAGTGATATTCTTCCGGTTTGTAACATTAAAGATCAAAGATCCATAAGTATTATTTCCAGATAGATTGATGGTATAATCACTTGTATTTTGGTGTAGAAAGATCAAATCCCCATAGACGATATTTCCGCCGGCAAAGCTTTGATTTTCCGGCTGGTTGGTTTGCATCAACAAGACTGCTCCACCCATATTTAGATTTAGATTGCTTGCTCCGATCAACCATTGCCTTCGTACTCTGACGGTATCTGTTCCCGAAAGATCCAATAATCTTGAATTAGAATAATTGGAGTTAAAATCCAGACCAAAATCAACCCGGTATCCATTGGAAAAAAACTTGCCTTGTACAAAGGTAGTGGTCACTCCGGTTGCCGCTTTATAGTCATTGAGCAGGGTCCAGATCGCATTGGCGTTTCCATTAAAGTTCATGGCTCCATTCAGTGTTTTTCCGGCAAAATCAAGGGTGTAATTTCCTGCGACCGGACTTAAAGTGGTGGAGGCTGTTCTGTTCCAGTTCATGCTGGTTGCAAAAGTGACCGAACCATTCAGGTTGAGGGTACCTGATTGGTTCCAGCCCATGGCACTGTTGATAAATAAATTTCCATTAACGGTGAGTGGATTTCCACCTGTAAAATTTGGGGTAAAAGCCACATTGTTCCAGATCATGTTGACCACGGTTGCTGATTGATTCAAGGTGACGGTCTGATTGATCGCAGTAAAGGAAGCATTGTCAAAGACCACATGGTCGGTGCTCTTTGGAATGATGCATCCGTTGCCGGGTCCTCCGCTTGTGAATGCCCATTTGTTGGGATCTGACCAGCTACCTGTACCTCCCACCCAATACATGGTGATTGGTTGAACGGTCTGGTAATTCCAACCAAACACAGAGCCGGAGATCGTTGCGTCCGTAGCGTTAAACGCAGCGCCACCAAGGACTGTGTGGTTTTGCAGAGTGATCCACTCTGTACTGATGGTTCCCGAGCTTTGAGAAATTCTGGAAGTTGTACTGTTGTTACCTCTGATCGTAGATCTCTTAAGACAGGAGCTACGCGGTATAAAATTGCTGGTGGTTTGGGTGGTGGAAGAAGCCAACAGCATATCGAAACCATTTGGAAGGTCAAGTGTGCTAAAAGTATTGTTGCTGCTCATCTCAACATATGCTAAACCAGAACCAAATGTCTCCAGGACAAAATTGCTGAAGGTATGTGGCCCATTTTGGATAGCAATCAGCACTTGATTGCTTCCAAAGTGATCGATGTCTACATGCCTGAATACGGAAGAATTGTTAAAATAGATTCTCCTCCAACCAGTTGATGCCAAAGTTTGGATCTTGACATCCCGGATGTTGTTGTTGCCTGAAAAGCTAATATCAAAAGTGGAACTTGAGTTGGAGCCTTGAAGAATGGTCACATCATAATAGCTCCGGTTGCCTCCTTCGAATGCCAAAGACTCTCCCAAATTTGAACTCAATAAAATGGTGGCGTTACCATGGGTAAAGCTTGTATTTGCATTGTTGGTTATTCGGAATGCCCTTCGCATTCTCAGTGTATCTGTACCTGACAGGTTGATGATTCTTTGATCTGTGCCACTATTTGCCAAAAATTCCAATCCTGCATTGATTTCGTATCCGTCTGAAATAAATTGTCCTTCTACCACATTCAATGTATAAGATGAACTGACGATCAGATCAGAACCCAGGGTCCATTTGGGGCCGGAAGCCGTGGTCCTGGCATCAAAGGAAATAGACTGCAGCATGGTCTTGCCGGCCGTGTTCAGGATGTTGTTGGTGGAGTCGGAGTAAAATTGGGTTTGGTTATTGTGGTTCCAGGTAGTGCTGTTGCTAAGAATGAAGTCTCCTCTGCTGATCAGGTTTCCACTTTGGTTCCAGGTCATCGTTCCTAACACTTGCAGATCGCCCTGGACCTCCAACTGAAAATTGCCATTTAGACCGGGGTTTAAAGTAACACCACTGGTCCATGTCATATTTCGACATAAAGTGGTCGTTACTAAATTGACAGACTGCCCTGTTGCATTAAATGAATTGATATCAAATACCACGTTGTCCAGTGTGGTCGGCAGACATCCTGCTGAAGGGCCTCCGCTACTCAACGACCATTTGGTAAGATCATTCCAATTTCCGGTTCCGCCCACCCAGTAATAGGTTATCGCTGGTGGAGGGACGATGGTCCACCCTAAGTTGTTGGTATTGGTATTTACGTTTGATGCTTCCCAGGTAGCACCACCCTGAGCTCTGATATCCCTGAAATTGATAAAATTCAGACTGTTGGTTCCATTTGCATCTGTTAAGATGGCTTGGGTTCCGGTTGATGTAGAGAATATATCGATGAGACGGGTACATAAACTAATTCCTGACAATGATTTCAAAGTCTGGGTTTGGCTGGCACCAAAATATACATCCATGCCATGATGTAGCTGAAGGGTGTCAATGGTGTTGAAATTGTAGAGATATAGTCTTGGTTGCACCGAGGGGGAGGTAAACTTCAAGCCCGACATCGTGTTGTTAGCATATACCCAGAAGTTTGGAGCGTAGCCGGTATTGGTATTTAAGTATTGAACGTACACATTTCTGGAAGTATAGTTATCTTGCCAATAGACATTTTGTTGACCTGATATCCTGAAATAGATATCGCGACAACCGGTTAATGAGTTGAACAGATAAATATAATAGCTAGAGCTGGCATGCTGTGCATCGATCACCACGTCGGAATAGATCTTTCCTCCTCCATTAAAATAAATTTCATTGCTCAAACCAGATGGCTGCCGGATCAGCAATACCGCTTGTGTCATGATGAGGTTGGCATTGGCTCCGTTTAGCATGTTCCAAAACCTTTGGACCCTTACGGTATCCGTGCCGGTAAAATTGAGGACTTTGGGAACATTCGAAGATGCTTCCAAGTAATCTCCAAAATTTACGGCATAACCATTGGAAATGAATCCTGCATCCTGGAAGTTTGTATAGTAGCTATTGGAAACTGTAAAATTGGATGCGAGGGTCCAGGAACCAGACGCTGAATTTCCAGGATTGTCAAATAAAACAGTATTGGAAAATGTCTTTCCCGCCATGTTAATTACATTACCGGAAGTGGTACCGCTAAAGGTAACTAAGTTGGCATGACTCCAATTCACTCCACTGCTAAGGATTATGGACTTGCGCAAGGTGAGTCCGCCATTCAGAATCCAGTCCATTGCGCCTGAAATCGTCAGATTTCCATTAAGGATCAAGTTGTTGCTGCCTGAAAAATTGGGACTTGCATTCACGCCGGAAGTCCAGGTCATGTTGCTGATTTCCGCATGGATATTTAAGGTTACGGTCTGATTACTGCCCGGGAAAGAATTGTTGTCAAAAACCACATGGTCCTGACGTGAAGGCAAACAATTTGCCGGAGTACCCCCACTGCTGAAAGACCACTTGGTCGAATCACTCCAGTTGCCTGTACCACCAATCCAATAATAACTTTGTACCGGTTGGGGATTCAGTGTCCAACCCGTATTATTGCCTTCATTTACCAAACCATCTGCATTCCATACCGCTCCGCCCTGGGCTCTGATATCCCGCATGTACAGCTGATCCACATTGTTGGTATCTGTCAGATCGCTTAAGGTGGCCTGGGTACCGGAGCTTGTCGAATATAGGGAGATCCTTCTCGAGCAAATGCCATCTGCAGTCAGTGATTTTAAAGTCTGTGTCTGGTTGGCACCAAAATAAGTCGTCATACCATGATGGAGTTGCAGGGTATCGATGGTGTTACTGTTGTAGAGGTACAGAACCGGCATCACCGATGGCGATATAAACTTAAGGCTGGTCATGCTGTGATTACCGCTTAAACTAAAGCTGGGAGCATAGCTTGTACTGCTGTTGAAATATTGTACTGAAACATGCCTGGAAGAAAAAGCATGTTGCCAGTTCACTAATTGTGGGCCTGAAATTCTAAGAAAAAGATCGCGAAAGATGGTCGAAGCATTGGAAAGCAAGATGGAATATGCCGTATTGGTATTCAAAGCATCAATGACCACATCGTGGTAGGTTTTTGCTCCTCCATAAAACTCCATCGAATTCGCAAAGCCAGAAGGTTGTCGCAGCAATAGCACTGCTTGGCCCATGGTCAGGCTTGTATTCACACTGTTGGGCAAATTCCAATACCTTTGCAACCTCACAGTATCCGTGCCTGTAAAATCAAGAACCTTGGGTGCATCCACGGAACCATTGAAATAATCGCCAAAATGAATTGAATATCCGTTGGAAATCAATCCAGCGTCATTGAAGTTTGTATAGTAAGTAGGGGATACTGTGAATGCCGAAGCCAGGGTCCAGGAACCAGCCGCAGAATTGCCCGGATTATCAAATACCACAACATACGGAAAAGTCTTGCCTGCCATGTCAATGGTATGGCCTGAACTCGTACCACTGAATGTCACGGTGTTGGTTTGGCTCCAATTGACTCCGCTGTTGAGGACGATGGATTCCCGCAAGGTAAGTGGTCCGCTCAATTGCCAATCCATTACTCCGGAGACCGCCAGATCTCCATTGATGATCAGTCCTTGACTTCCTACAAAATTGGGACTGGCATTCACTCCCGATGTCCAGCTCATGTTGATTACTTCTGCCGCCACATTCAAAGTGATGGTCTGATTGCTGCCCGGAAAAGAATTGTTGTCAAACACCACGTGATCCACGCGAACAGGCACGCAACCAGCCGCTGGTCCACCGCTGCTGAGAGACCACTTGGTGGGATCGTTCCAGTTACCTGTGCCTCCGATCCAGTAATAAGTCTGGGTAGGGGGCAGATTAACCGTGATCCCGGTTGTATTGATGGATTCTAAAGTATTATTGGCGGTCCAGCTTGCTCCGGAGAAATTGATGCGGTTGAAACGCATAAACTCCAGGGTATTACTCCCGCCATCTGTATCCACTATGTTAGCCGATACACTTGAATTACTGCTGTAAATGTAGATGAGTTTTTGACAATCTCCTACAGCCGTCAGTCCCTTCATTGATTGGTTGGTGGATTGTTGGATGCGCCAGTTGGAACCGGCAGGCAGGCTCACTTGACCAAAGCTGTTGTTGCTGCCGCAGTACAATTGTGGCAGAAGCCCATTGGTGGTGATGGTAAAATTGCCAAAAGTGTGAGAATTATAAATTTGGGATTCGGTTACTGAGGTAACAGTGGATTGATTATAATGTATGGAAAAATTGCCAAAAGTATTGTTGCTCCCTTCAATATACAAAAAGGAACGATTGTGAATTTCTATGGTGACATTGCCGTAAATCGTATTGTTGTCACGAATCCGGACAACATAGGCACTGATTGAATTATTCAGATTTTTAAGAACGACTCCTCCCAAAGTCTTTCCTCCCCCCTCTAAAATAAAATCAGTGGCGACATTGGACTGCATCAATAAAACAGAAGATCCGGCCGTAAACACTGTAGATCCGCTGGTATTGAGCCGATAGCTGTATCCTACCCGAACGGTATCCGTGCCCGTATAATCCAGGGTGCGCACCGTTCCGTTGTCGTCGGCATTAAATGCCAAACCATAATCGACCGACTTGCCATTGGATCGAAAAATACCTGTATAATGTTCTGTAGAATTGGTTACTTTAAGCGCATCCTGCAGGATCCATTCGCCTCCGGATCCATTGAAACGCAAGAATGTAAATGTTTTTCCGGCACTGGTGATGGTTTTTCCTGTGGTTGTTGCAGTGAATATGACATAAGAACTTTGATTGAACGTACAACTGCTGTTGAGTGTAAAATTACCCTTTACAGACAAGGTACCGGAATGTGTAAAACTGGTTGCTCCGTTTAGGATGGAAAAATCTCCATTGGATGTGAATGAATAATTGGTGGAAAAATTGATGACAATCGGACTTTGATCCACCAAAAAGCTGCCGACCGTACAATTACTAGTAAAAGTAAGGGTCCAACCTGAAGAGTTAAGGACGTTAAAACTACCATTGGTGAGGTTCAAAATCAAACTCGTATTTCCGGATGTTTTATTGTCAATACTGACATTTCCGTTGGTGCTGGAAATGGTCCCACAACTCAGGGTACCAGAAGTCCAATTGTTGAAACTCAGGTTGCCGGTCATGGATATGCTGCCGGTGCTGAAATTGCCTCCGGACCAGGCCGGGACGGTCATTCCTCCATTGCTCAAAGAAATGTTTCCTCCGGAAAAAGTTCCCGTTGTTTTGGAACTGGTAAACGAGATATTTCCATTTGCTATAAAAATACTGCTGTAAGAAAAACTTGCCATGGTGGCATTTGTAAAAGACAAACCACCCCTATTAGAAGCTGAGTTAAGCTGGATGGTTCCCATGGTAATACTACCGACCGTCCAATTTGAAATACTGATGTTTCCCGCACTACTGGTGATGCTTCCTGTATTCAAATTACCACTCGTCCAATTGTTAATGGTAAGGCTATCCGTCATGGTTATGGAAGTGGTGGTAAAATTGCCACCAGACCATTCCGGGATGGTTAACCCCCCATTGCCTAAATTAATCGTGCCTCCATTAAAATTGCCTGTTGTTTTAGAATTATTAAATTTAATGGTACCATTGGTAATGGATATACCGCTCGCTGAAAAACTTGCCATGGTGGCGTTTGTAAATGACAAACCTCCCTTATTCGTTGCAGAGCTAAGCTGGATGCTTCCCATGGTAATATTTCCGACCGTCCAATTTGAAATACTGATGTTTCCCGCACTACTGGTGATGCTCCCAGTACTCAGATTACCACTCGTCCAATTGTTAATGATAAGGCTATCCGTCATGGATATTGTGCCTGTCGCAAAATTGCCACCTGACCATCCTGGTATGGAGATGCCACCATTGCTCAGAGTGATCGATCCACCGGAGAATGTACCCGTTGTCTTTGAATTGGTAAAAACCATACTACCGGTGGTGATGTTGATCGCAGTGGTTGTAAAGGATGTAAGGGTTGCATCGGTAAAATTCATGGCTCCGCCACTGATCTGAAGGGTACCGGATCTGCTGAAAGACATCGTGCTCACATTCTTGATGTCAAACTTACCACTCACCGTCATGGTTCCACTGTTCTTGGTGAAAGCCATATTGGAGCCATCCACCAAAAAATCTCCACCGATGATGAGATTCCCATTCGCGTGATTAAAATTGAATGGTGTCCCGAGCGCTAAAAATTTTCCAGCAACATTCAGTGTATATCCTGCTCCTGTAAAGGTTGGATTATTTGCAACTCCATCCCATTTAAAATCCTTGCAATAAGCTTCCTGATTCAAGGTAACACTCTGTCCCGATGCAGAGAAAGAATTAATATCAAAAATGACATTGTCCAGAACACTGGGCACGATGGTATGTTTGGTCGAACCTCCTGATGTTGTTGCCCAATGGATAAGCTCGTTCCATTGGCCTGTACCACCCACCCAATAATAATCAGCAGAAAATACTGAATTTGTTTGTAGCAAGAAAAAGATCATCAAATTGAATCCAAAACTTTTACACTTCCTCCAATGGATGATAGAATAGATCCACCTTGCATATTCAGTTTTACCTGAGAAAAATAAATGTGTGCATCGAACAATACAATGAGTATTACTATTAGATGATTTTGAAGTAGCGTGCATAAAAAGGAATTGGTTATTTTCTGAAAACAAATTTGCCAGTATGATAATGAATGATCTTTTTCGATTCACTTCCCCCATTTGGATCCAACCCAGATCCTGAGTATTGAAGTATGGATGGAAATCTAAATTAAGTGAGTAATTCTGTCTTGGAAATATTTGAACAGTACCTTAACTTTTAAAATACCTGATAAGAATCAAAAGGATCTAAATTAAAATGGAAAATAAATCATTGTCATGGTTTATAATAAAAAAAATTATCTTTAACCACACTTATTATGGAGTCAAATAAATCTCCTTCCAATAAAGTAGGTATTGAGGGACAAAATAAATTATTCGCTTAGATACAGATGATGCACTGAGATTGAAATGTTCTGAATGGTAGATATTAAGTTCTGAATGGCTGATTTTTTCAAAGGATTCATTCACAGATAGAAATAAAGCGCAACCATAAATTGGTTTTGGGTCATTTTATGCATAAACTCCTAGAGCATGATTCAACAACATTCAAATAGATATTTTGACTTGTCCGGATCATACCACGATCGTAAAATCGATCCGTTACAAATAAATCTTTTTTTCGAAACAATCCATCGAAAAAATTTTTTCACTTTAAATTAAACCAAAGACATTACCTTCGAGACTTCATCGTAGGCAAATAAGATAAACTGCATCACAAAATCCAACCATGAAATTTGATTGCTTGAACCGCCAATTTAAACTCTTATGATCAAATCAGCTGTTCAAAGTAACCAATAAAATAAATTCCAATTAAGTGAATCCATCTATACTCAAATTCCATTTGAAATATCTGATCTGCATTTTTTGCATTGGATGGACCAACATTATCCAAACCAGGGATTGTCAAAATCCAGAATTTGACAGTTACTACAAAAAATTGAGGGGATACATTAAAAGTCATCAACCAATAGCAGCTATTTCTTATGCAGATTCTGTTTTACAAATTCTTGAAAAGAATGGTCTTAATAGTTGTCCCAAAACATACTGGATCATCTTTGAGCGCGCAGAAGCATTTGAACACAATAAAAAGTTTGAGGATGCCATCCTGATCTATCACGGCATCATGCGAAAATCAGAGAAGGAGAATTGGTGGGATCTACTCGCACAAGCCAATATATCCATAGCAAGATGCTATGAAACCATCAACAGACCCACAGAATGTTTACATCATCTCAGCCTTGCCAGAACATTGATTGCAAAGGAAAATCTGGATACCATTTATGCCCATTTCTGTGCACGGTACTCCTCATATCACCGGCTATATGACAACAAGGATTCTGCGATAATGTATGCCAATCTGTCCATTCAATTGGGACATCAATTCAAAGTAGCCCGGTCAGTTTATGACGGTCATTTGCTGATGGGAATTCTTTCGACGAAATTGGATTCCGCAATCTTTCATTTTAGTCAGGCAGTTAAGATTTTTGAAGAGAACGAAGATTATTATGGCGCAGCCTACCAGAGCCTGAATATTTCTCTGCGATTGTTAAAGGTAGGAAATCTTACTGAAGCTGACAAAGAACTCGAACACGCGTATTTAAATATCAATAAAACCGAAAAGGAAAACAGAAGTCATTTTCAATTATTGTCAAAATTCTATGATATCAAAAGAACCGTCTTTGAAAAACAAGGAAACATAGATTCCGCCTACTCTTACCTCCAGAAAGCACAACATTACAACCAGAAAGCAGAATGGTATGTCAATCAGGAAAACATCACCGCCAATGCCATTGAATTTGCCATCGAAAAAGAAAAAGAAAAAACGCGATACCTTGAGAAAATATCCAGTCTTATGAAATGGGGTCTTTCCATTATGGGCATGTTTTTGCTTGTTTTTATCATTTTGTTATTCAACAACCATAAAAACAAACTCGAAATCAAGAAACAAAGCGAATTGATCCAATCGCGCAATCAATTATTGGAACAATCTCTTCACAAACAATCCCTCCTTCTCTCAGAAGTTCATCACCGTGTCAAAAACAATCTTCAACTGGTGATCAGTTTATTGACATTGAAGGTAAACCAATCCAAATCAAGCGAGCTAAAACAGTTTTCAGAAGAAGTGTCTTCAAAAGTCAGAGGCATTTCTTTGATCCATGAACAACTATACAGCACAGGTGATTTTGAGCAAATTGATCTCAAAGAATATTTAAACAATCTGATCAAGCAATTCAGAGAATTCTACCCTTCAGAAAATACCTTTGGATATCAATTAGAAATGGATTCAGTTTATCTTAACCTCGAAACAGTGATGCCCATCGGAATAATATGCTCAGAATTGATTGGAAACTCCTTAAAATATGCCAGGATACCGGGTAAAAAATTGTGGATCAACATTGAGTTGAAGTTGATTGAAGATAAATTTGCCTTTAAATATGCAGACAATGGACCTGGCATACCAGATAACATTGTTCAAAAAGACAAAGCCAATATGGGATTGGTGCTTATCAAAAGTATGGTCAGGCAACTGCAGGCTGAAAGCAGTATATTTAATCAAGAGGGTGCTATTTTTAGAATGAACTTTGTAGAGAAAAAAATATCCAAAGTGTGAGAAAGCTAAGTATTATAATAGTGGAAGATGAAATATTAATTGCCGAACTGGTCAGCGAATATCTAAAGGAATTTGGACATGAAGTGTTGGGAATTGCAGTATCTTATGAAGAAGCGATGGAATTATTTAAGCTTTCAAAACCCGACATTATATTACTGGACATCAGACTTTACGGAGATAAATCAGGTATAGATTTTGCCAAATTTCTATCTGAACAGAAAAAACCTGTTCCCTTCATTTACTTGTCATCTCAATATGATCAAAGAACTGTCAAAATTGCATTGGAGACCAACCCATACGGTTATCTTACAAAACCCATTCGCAAAGAAACGCTATGGACTACCGTGGAAGCGGCTTACCAACTGTATTTGACAAAAAACCCTTCTCATTCCTTGCTCGAAATTTTTGATGGTAAAAATCACCATCATATAAATATTCATGAGATCTTATACATCGAGGCAGATCACATCTACATAAATATAATCATGGTAGAGGGAAAACAACTTTACATTCGGAAAACCCTTAAACAACTCATTGAAATTCTGGATGAAAAGATCATGATTCAATGTCACCGCAGTTTTCTGGTCAACAGAAATCATATTAAATCCTGGAATTCGGATAGTTTAAAATTAACGAATAACCGTGTCATTCCAATTAGTAGAAGTAAGAGAAATATTTTGGATCAGAAGAAATGAATTAAGATTTTGCATTCAATCGTTCCAGACTTAAACAGCTTGTTTAATTACTTATCCTTCAAAATGTTTTGCGGTCAGTTGGCGAATGAATCTTTTTGATAGTTAAATTATAATAAAGAGTTTTAAACCAATATGGCATTCAAAATAAATGGAAATTATACTTATCCCAATTTATGCATTGGCGATTAAAGACTATCAAAAATGGCTTCAAAATGAAAGTATTTCACTCCATGAGATACCTAAGCTTGGCAATTCTAAACATCCTCACCAAAAGCTTTAATTTTAATCACATTTTCACTATATTTACGAACTACAATGCAAAATTTGGATTAATCAAATATCTAGTATTTTAGATGTCTAATTCAGTAATCTTCTACATCTACATTTAATGTTAAACTTCCCAATCGTTTTGCAGATCCGTGTTTGAAAATGCTTCTAAGATTGTTCTGCAAATCCACTTAGCATAAATTGGACCTGTCTTTGGAATGATGGACGATTTCACTCATTGACTAAAATTCAAGGCAATGCCTAATCAAAACTTTGAAAAGAGCTGAAAAAAATCGTCTCTCTTGTTTCTGCTTATCGTAATTTCTGTTTTATCCGGCATTAGGATATAGCCTCCGTCCCCCTTGACAAATTTGCTGATGTGATTGATGTTGACCAGATATGAATGATGCACTCGATGAAAATCTTTGCCCGATAAAGTTTCGTCCAGATCTTTGAGGGTCCTCGCCACCAATACGGTCCGGCCATCCACCAAAGCCACCTGGGTATAATTGCTTTCCGCTTTGCAATACATGATGTCTTTTGTTTGTACGAAAATCAAACCGTCGCCTGAAGAAAGAGCGATGCGATCTATTTGCTTTTCTTTGTTGAGCAGATTTTGAAACAACAATTCCATTTGTTCCTTGTCGGGTACAGTCTTCTTTTCTTTCAACCGGCCTATGGTCTTTGCCAAATCTTCCGGATCAACCGGTTTAAGCATATAATTAAAAGCTGCATACCGGAAGGCTTTCACCGCAAACTGATCATACGCTGTGATAAATACCACTTCAAAATCAGGTGTACCTATCGCTTCCAATACATCAAACCCATTCATCTTGGGCATTTCGATGTCCAGGAACACCAAATCAGGTTTTAGTCTTTTGATGGCCTGAATTCCTTCTTCTCCGGATTCACAGGAAGAAAGTACCCTGACATCTGGACAATAAGTACTTAATAACCACTCCAGCATTTCAATGCTGTTGCGTTCGTCGTCAATAATAATGGCATTGATCATTTTAGTTAAATTGGTATGGTTAATACAACAGAGGTACCAATCGCCTGGCCTCCGTCATCAAATAAATCAATAATCTCCTGGCTACCTTTGGAGGCAATCAGACCACCCGAAAATTTTAATCTTTCTTCGGTGAGCTTCATTCCAATCGATTTGCGGGTGATCGTGGTTTCTGCTTTGTATTCCTCCGCTTTTTTTCTCCCTATTCCGTTGTCGCGTATTTCACATCTCAGGTTTTCCCCTTTCATGCTTACCATCACCTGAAGTATTCCGCCGGATTCCTTGTGGTGCAGCCCATGCCAAATTGCATTCTCGACGTAAGGCTGGATGATCAATGGAGGAATTTCGATGTGATCAGTTTCTACGTTTGGATCTACTTTTATTTCGTAACTAAACTTATTGTCAAATCGAAGTGCTTCCATTTCTATATACAACTTCAACGCATCAAGTTCGTTGGTTAAAATGACCAGTTTGTTTCTCGAATTGTCCATGATCAAACGGATGAGTTTTGCAAACTTGGTCAAATATAAAGAAGATGTTTTAATATCGCTTTTAATGATGTATCGGTTGATGGAATTGAGACAATTAAAAATAAAATGTGGATTCATCTGTGCTCGCAATGCTTCCATTCTGCTCTCCACCAATTGGCGGTTGAATTCTGTGCGGATCGATTCGGTATGTTCGATTTGTCTGATCCTGAATATATAAATACCATAAATCACCAGGGACAAAACGAGCGCCATCAATATGGTAAACCAGGTCTTTTGATAAAACGGGGTTTCAATAAATACGGGCTGTGACACCGCATCACCCCATATACCTTCTCTGTTGGCCGCCTTCACAAAAAAAGTGTAATGACCTCCTTTTAGATTGGTATAGCTGGCATATCTCCTGCTTCCGCAATAATTCCAATCCTTATCCCACCCTTCAAGTCGGTACGCAAATTGGTTCTGACTCTGATCGGACAAATCAATACAACCAAAATCAAAGGCAAACAAATTCTCATTGGCTGCGATTCTCAGGGCATTTCCAGAATTAAAATCTGCATCGCGATCTTCATTTAAAACATTAAACTGGTCAATATACACTTTGGGCATTGGAATCTGATTTTGGAGTTTTGCAAAATCAATTTTGCAATATCTGCCATAAGCCGTCATGTAAAAAGCATCATTTTGGCTGTTGATGAATCTAAATTGGATGGTGTTCTTTTCGATGCCACTGGTATGACTAAATGTTCTTGCTGTATAATGATACGAATTGAAATAAATGACTCCTCCCACATTGGCAATCCATAGATTGCCATTATGATCAGAACCCATCGAGAAAGACCGATCTGCAGGAAGACCTTGTTCTGTACCAAAATATCTAAAGACAGGGTCCTGATCATTTTTAAAATCTATACATAAAAGTCCTTTGTACTTGGTGACCATCCAGAATCTACCAAGACTGTCACAGGCTGTTCCCCTTAATCCATCTTCAAGCCATTTGTTTTCCTTTTCACTCAAAATGATTTTATGAATTTTACCATGCATGTCCATGACAAACAGTTCGCCATGACCGAATAACCAAATTCTGCCAAGCCTGTCAGCCAATAAATGTTGAAATCCTTTCCCGCTTAATTTGAATCGATCATTAAACTTCTTTGACAATTTTTTCTGATCTGGATAGAACTGATGCAATCCACCTTCTTCGGTAAGGACCCAAAGTTCTCCGGTTAGATTCTCTACCATTTTGCTGAAATGTGCAGGCAGATTGTACTCGCCTGCAGACATTGGATCTTTCAGCATTGATATCTTCCGGCGTTTCCGGTCAAACTCATACAAATAATCCCTGGTGGTAACCCACATCCTTTCTTTTTGATCAATATCAATGTCCAACACGTAAGTAAATTTTTCGATGTTGTCAGATCTGATATCGATGTCAAAATGACTCAACTTTCCTGTCTTGGTATCCATCAAATTTAATCCATTTCCGAGACTGGTTCCAAAATAAATGGCATTGTAATTTGGATCTTCCAGTATGGCTTCAATGCCAAAAAATTCTTTATTCTGGCTGGATGCTACCGTTAAATTCTGAAAATAAAACAACTGATTCAATGGGTTGTATCGCAACAAACCCTGATCGATTCCTAGAAACATGGTTTTGTCTTTGGTCACCAAAACATCCCAAACGTTGTTGGACAATTTTAATTCCGGATCTATACTCGGATGGTTGTAGTAAGAGAACTGTTCTGTTCGGATGTCAAATGCTGCTAGACTCCTGTCACCGGTGGCAAGCCAAAGTTCGTGGTCATTTTTTACAGCAATGGAATAAACGATATTTTCCAAAGACTCTCTGATATTTTTACGACTATAACGGTAATTTTTAAATTCTCCAGTTTTGATATCATATTTCGACAATCCGGATCCCCAGGAAGGAAACCAAAGCGTTTCATTCGGACCTGATACGATGCTGCTAAAAAAATCATACCTCCTTGTTTCTCCCTTCAACATTGGGGCAGGTTTGTGTATAAATTCTTTCGTGGCTACATCAAAATAATATAAACCCATTGTAGTAGAAACCCAGAATTTTCCTTTCGAAATTTCAATCATTCCAGAGACATGCACCGGATCCAAATAAAACTCCTTGTTTAGTTGTGCACTCAGTTCGGGTATCGGAAATTCATCGAGCTTTTTGGTCTTTGGATTAAATCTGATCATTGCCTTTCCGTTAAACCATAGGTTCCCATCCTGGTCATCCAACAAAATATAGGTGGAAATTACTTTATTTCTTTCGCTGAGTGAATCAAACGGATCATAATGCTCGAAACATTGACAATAAGGGATATATTTACTCAAACCTCCTTCTGCATAGCCCACCCAAATTTGTCCATTCCTGTCCACATACGGGTACTGACAATAATTGTGCAAAAGAGAAGTGGAATCCATTGGATCGTGCTTAAAAATCCTGAATTGATTGCCATCAAATCGATTCAGTCCTGCCCTGGATCCGATCCATAAAAAACCACTTGAATCCGGGGTGATGCTGACCAGATAATGGCTGGACAAGCCATTGCGCTGATCCAACAATTCAAATTTAAGTTCACTAATATCTTGTGTTCTCCCTGGTTCTGGAAAAATCAAAAAGATTAAAAAGAAAGGTCGAATTAATTTTCTCCAATTTCCAAAGCTTAATTCCACCAGTTAAATATTGCGATCTGTCGACCTTGAATTAATTATTCCTTTTATCGTCCCAAAAGTAATTCATCAGAAAGATGTAATCCAAATTTTCTTCCTACGATTCGGATCGGAGAACGAATTGTCAGACGGATTAAAAATAGTCATTGCTAATTCATTTGAGCTTTCAATTGCAATTGCTGTCTGGTCTTTAAAGCAATGCTTTGTTTGACCTGGCTTATGGTCGTTGTACCCTGTCGGTTGAATACTGGAACTCTTTTTTCAAAAAAGGCAGTGACTCCTTCAAGATAATCTTCAGATTGACCTGCCATGCATTTTAGCTCGTCTTCCAGATCAATCTGAGCACAAAGATCATTGGTTTGGGATTGTTGAAGTGCAAATTTGGTAAACGCCTGGCTCATTGCCGGCATCATACAAAGCTGATGACATACTTTCGCCAGTTCATTTTCATACTCTTCATCTTGAATGGCTCTATAAATCATACCTAGTCTTTCTGCTTCTTCTGCGCTTATTTTTGTTCCCAATAAAAGATGGGCAGTTGCCTTTTGCATTCCAATTAATCGCGGCAGAAAATAAGTGCTTCCACTTCCAGGTGTTAGCCCAATCTTGGTAAAAGCTTGAATAAAGCTTGCTGAATTTTTAGCAATGATAAGATCGCAAGCCAATGCAAATACCGCGCCTGCACCCGCTGCAACCCCATTCACAGCTGCAATAACAGGCTTTGAAGATGACTTAATTTTATGAACAATGGGGTTGTGATTCAATGTCAATACGTCCCTTATACTAGGCGCATTATCCCTTTGCATTTCATCGAGATCCTGACCGGCACAGAAAGATTTTCCAGAACCCGTAAGAATAATCACCCTGATCTCTTCATCGGAAACTGCCAAATCCAACAAGTCCTGAATTCTCAAAGCCATTTCTGTGTTTAAACTATTGTGATTTTCAGGTCTATTTAATTGGATGGTGGCAATACCATTCAACTTTTTATATAGGACCAAATTTTGCATCTGCTGATTGGATGGTTGGTTTGAAATTTGATTTATCATATTATTTCTTAATTTTTTGATCTAAATGCAAGGCAAAATTCAAATGAAAAGAAATAAATGAATCAATGAATTAAGCCATTGTACCAAATCTTGATTCATTGACCGATTTTCTGAGTATTCAGCAAAAAAAAGGCTCCCTGTTTCGCAGAGAGCCTTTGAGAAAAGTTTTTAATATCCTGACTTGATTACATCATTCCGTCCATTCCTCCCGGATGTGGGTGGGAATGACCTTTGTCTTCTTTGGGTTTGTCGTTAATGACGCATTCGGTCATCAACAACATTCCAGCGATGGAAGCTGCGTTTTCAAGCGCAATGCGGGTTACTTTGGTAGGATCAATCACTCCGGCTTTTTTAAGGTCTTCGTATTGTCCTGTACGGGCATTGTAACCATAAGCTCCTTTCTTGGCTTTCACATGCATCGCAACCACTGAAGGCTCATCACCCGCATTCTCTGCGATGACACGAAGCGGCGACTCCAATGCTTTGCGGACGATGTCCACTCCAAATTTTTCATCTTCGTTGGCGATGTTTTTAATTTTGTCGAGGCTGTCAATGGTACGCATCAAAGCCACACCTCCTCCTGCAACAATTCCTTCTTCCACTGCAGCGCGGGTGGCGTGCAAGGCATCGTCCACTCGGTCTTTCTTTTCCTTCATTTCTACTTCAGTGGCAGCTCCAACATATAATACTGCTACACCTCCGGCCAATTTGGCCAATCTTTCCTGAAGTTTTTCTTTGTCATAATCTGAAGTGGTCACTTCGATCTGCTGTTTGATCTGGTTGATCCTCGCATCGATCATTTTCTTGGTGCCCTTGCCATTGACAATGGTGGTATTGTCTTTGTCCACTTCAACTTTCTCAGCTTGTCCAAGCATGTCCAATTCTGTGTTTTCCAACTTATATCCTTTTTCATCAGATATTACGGTTCCGTTGGTCAATACAGCAATGTCTTCCAACATGGCTTTTCTCCTGTCTCCAAATCCCGGAGCTTTAACAGCCACCACTTTCAAATTGGCGCGGAGTCTGTTGACCACCAATACTCCCAATGCCTGACTATCGACATCTTCTGCAATAATCAAGAGGGGTCTTCCACTGGATACAACCTTTTCAAGAATCGGCACGATCTCCTGCATATTGGAAATCTTCTTGTCTGTAATTAAGATATAGGGACTGTCGTATTCAGCAATCATCTTTTCTGCATTCGTGATAAAATATGGAGACAGATATCCTCTATCAAATTGCATACCGATCACTTCATCTACATAGGTATTGGTTCCTTTGGCTTCTTCTACGGTGATTACCCCGTCTTTGGACACGCGCTTCATTGCATCTGCGATCAATGCTCCGATTTCATCATCGTTGTTTGCAGAAATAGATCCTACCTGCTTGATTTTGTTGAAGTCATTTCCGATTTGTTCAGATTGCTTTTTCAGATCTGCGGTCACTGCGAGTACCGCTTTGTCAATGCCTCTTTTGAGGTCCATTGGGTTGGATCCACCGGTCACATATTTTAATCCCGCAGTAACCATGGATTGCGCCAAAACTGTGGCAGTGGTTGTTCCGTCTCCTGCGATATCCGCGGTCTTGGAAGCCACCTCTTTGATCATTTGGGCACCCATGTTTTCTACTGGATTTTCCAGTTCAACTTCTTTTGCCACGGTTACACCGTCTTTGGTGATCTGTGGCGCACCAAAGGACTTCTGGATGACCACGTTTCTTCCTTTTGGTCCGAGGGTGACTTTTACCGCATTGGCCAATTTGTCAATTCCGTTTTTCAAATGTTCTCTAGCATCGCTATTAAAACTAATGTCTTTTGCCATGATATGATATTTTTATAATTTTTTGTTGATGAAATTTTAAATCTTAATTTGTTCTTTGCTGGGATTAGTCGATGATTACCAAAATATCATCTTCCCGCATGATCAGATAGTCATTTCCCTTGAATTGGAATTCCTGACCAGCATATTTTCCATAAAGGACTACGTCTCCTTTCTTTACCGTCATTTTGTTGCCATCCTTACCGGGTCCTACTGCGACGATTTCTCCTCTTTGTGGTTTTTCTTTTGCGGTATCCGGAATAATAATTCCTCCTTTTGTTTTTTCATCGGCTGAAGCCGGCTTCACGATTACTCGATCATTAATTGGTTTCATAAGATCTTAATTGATTTTTTATTGAAAAAATTGAATTTTAAAAAATGATAATTTCAACTCTTGTCTATCAAAATTGTGCCAATTGGAATTTTGCTTCATTCTGTCAGGTTTTTTGTTAATTTTTAGTAAACACAAAGATTTTCACCATTTTTTGGTCTGACAAACCTGAAAAAGAGTCAGATTCCTGTCAAATCTGTCTGGATTTATCCAAAAATCTTCTGATTTTTTATAAAATCCATCAAAAATCATCTGCCGGCATTTTCCAGCTAAACAATGCTCGTCCAGAACTATCTTTGCGCAAATTTTAATATGCCAAAAGATGCATCCATCAAGTCTGTTCTCATCATTGGGAGCGGCCCAATTGTCATTGGACAGGCTTGTGAATTTGATTATTCAGGTACCCAGGCAGCCAGATCCCTCCGCGAGGAAGGGATCGAAGTCAGTTTAATCAATTCCAATCCGGCCACCATTATGACAGATCCGGTCATTGCAGACCATATTTATTTGTGGCCTCTGACGGTGGAAAGCCTGATTCGGATCCTTGAAGAGCGAAAAATTGATGCAGTTCTCCCGACCATGGGAGGTCAGACTGCCCTCAACTTGGCCATAGAAGCCGACAAGCAAAATATCTGGAACAAATATGGGGTCCGGATGATCGGTGTTGACGTTGAGGCCATCGAGTTGGCGGAAGACCGGGAAAAATTCAGGGAACACATGATTTCGATTGGTGTGGATGTAGCACCTTCCAAAATAGCCAATTCATTTCTGGAAGGCAAAGAAGCCGCCCAGGAAATTGGTTTTCCTTTGGTCATCAGGCCTTCCTTTACCCTTGGTGGAACCGGGGGAAGCATCATCCATAAAGCAGAATTTTATGATGAAGCCCTCCGGAGGGGTTTGGACGCTTCTCCGGTGCACGAAGTCCTCATTGACAAAGCAGTACTCGGCTGGAAAGAATTTGAACTGGAACTGTTGCGCGATAAAAATGACAATGTAGCCATCATCTGCACGGTTGAAAATTTTGATCCCATGGGCATCCACACCGGAGATTCCATTACAGTCGCTCCTGCAATGACCCTTTCAGATACTGGTTTTCAATCCATGAGGGATCAGGCCATTCTGATGATGAGGTCGATGGGCAATTTTGCCGGTGGGTGCAATGTCCAGTTTGCACAAGACCCCGTTACCGAAAAAATCATCGCCATTGAGATCAACCCAAGGGTGAGTCGATCTTCTGCATTGGCGAGCAAAGCCACGGGCTATCCCATTGCCAAAGTGGCAGCCAAATTGGCCATCGGATATACCCTCGACGAACTACCCAATCAAATTACAGGCAATACAAGTGCCTTGTTTGAACCTTCGCTGGATTATGTGATCGTAAAAATGCCCAGATGGAATTTCGAAAAATTCTGGGGTGCAGACCACAAACTGGGCTTCCAGATGAAATCGGTGGGAGAAGTTATGGCCATTGGAAGAAGTTTTACGGAAGCCTTACAGAAAGCCTGCCAAAGTCAGGAAAATGACCGCCATGGTTTGGGTGCAGACAAAAAAGAATGGTACAATACACAGGATATTCTGGAAAGACTGGAACAGGCCAGCGATGACCGCGTGTACCGCCTGAAAGATGCATTGCGATTGGGCGTTCCGGAGAAAACAGTCACCAAACTCACAGGGGTTGATCCCTGGTTTGTCCGGGAAATCAAGAAATTGGTACTGATGGAAGAAAGGCTGCTCAAATTCAATTTACCCGAAGACATACCTGCTGATTTTTTGCTGGAGCTAAAGAAAAATGGATATTCCGACACTCAAATTGCCTGGATCCTCAGAGTCGATGAAAAAGAGGTCAAAAGATACCGGGACCAATTGGGAATCAGAAGGGTTTATAAAACAGTGGATACCTGCGCGGCAGAATTTCCTGCCAAAACTCCTTACTACTATTCTACCTTTGAGGATGAAAATGAAAGTGTCTCTCAAACCGGCAAAAAGAAAATTCTGGTCTTAGGATCAGGTCCTAACAGAATTGGTCAGGGAATCGAGTTTGACTACTGCTGCGTCCATGGAATTTTAGCCATCCGCGAATTGGGTATGGAAGCCATCATGGTCAACTGCAATCCTGAAACGGTATCGACCGATTTTGACATTGCGGACAAATTGTATTTTGATCCCATTTATTGGGAACACATCGAAGAGTTGATCGACTTTGAAAAACCGGATGGTATCATTGTGCAGCTAGGAGGACAAACTGCACTTAAACTATCTCAGAAAATTCACGAAAAAGGAATTAAAATTGTCGGTACTTCCTACGATGACATGGACATTGCGGAAGATCGCGGACGGTTCTCCGATCTGCTCAAAGAGATGAACATTCCTTATCCCAAATACGGTGTAGCTACCAATGCAGATGAAGCACTGGAAGTAGCCCATCAAATAAGCTATCCTGTTTTGGTCAGACCTTCTTATGTACTTGGCGGACAAAGAATGCGGATTGTCATCAATGACCATGAACTGGAAAATCACGTGCTTTCCATTTTTAAACACATGCCGGACAACAAGGTACTTATTGATCAGTTTTTGGAACGCGCCAAAGAAGCTGAAATCGATGCCATCTGCGATGGCGATGAGGTCCACATCATGGGCATCATGGAGCATATCGAACCCGCAGGAATTCATTCCGGTGACAGTTCCGCGGTTTTACCTACCTACAGTTTACCAGAGAGCTCCATTCAGACCATGATTGAATACGCAAAAAGGATTGCATTCAGATTAAACATCAGAGGTCTCATCAACATCCAATTTGCCATCAAAGGAGATCAGGTGTATGTGATTGAAGCAAATCCAAGGGCCTCGCGCACGACTCCATTTATTGCAAAAGCCTATCAGGTCCCTTATCTCAACATCGCTACCAAAGTGATGTTGGGAGAAAAAAAGATCAAAGATTTTGTGTTTGATAAAAAGCTGGAAGGTTACGCCATCAAAGTACCGGTGTTTTCATTTAATAAATTTCAGGGAGTGGACATCAGCCTCGGACCTGAAATGAAATCCACCGGAGAAGCCATATACTACATTAAAGATTTGCACGATCCGTATTTCAGAGAATTGGATGCCAAGCGCTACATGTACCTTACCAGATAAATTGTAAGCTATGTTGCAAACCCATTCGCTGAGAAAAAATTATTCTGCAAACAAAAAAATTTTATTTCCGGACATACGATTGGCCAATGCAGAACAATTGCTTATCCACGGACCATCCGGATGTGGGAAGACTACCCTTTTGCATTTGCTTTGTGGTATTCTAAAACCTACTTCAGGATCCATCCGATTTGGTGAGCAGGATTACTCCGATTTGAAAGGCTCTCAAATGGATGCATTTCGCGGACAATACTTCGGTGTTTGTTTGCAAAGACCCGTCTTTATCCAATCGCTGACCAGTCTTGAAAATCTTTTGTTTACCCTGCAACTCGCAGGTAAAAAACCAGACAGAGAATATTGTATTGCACAAATGCAAACACTCGGCATCAGCCATACAGCCCATCAGATGTGCGGGACATTATCACCTGGAGAACAACAAAGATTGATGTTTTTAAAAGCTTTGATCCATCGTCCAAAATGCATTATTGCAGACGAACCAAGTTCTTCACTGGACGATGTCAATGCACAATCCGTGATCGATCTGTTAATTTCTCAATGCAAATCTTCCGGAGCAATGTTAATCGTCGTCAGCCATGACAGTCGTATTAAATCCGTTTTTCCAAATCAAATCTCATTGTCTTGAATCTGCTTACCCTTGCCTGGAAAAATCTGATCACGAAACCTTCCAGGTTTCTTTTTGTGGTATTGATGATGGCCATAGCTTTTTGCCTGATCAATATGATCATCTTGGTCAATAAACAATTCAGTCAGCATTTTGGAAAATCCAGTGAAGGTGCGGACCTGATTCTGACAGCGAAAGGAAGTCCATTGCAAAGTGTGCTGTGCAATCTCCTCCACATCGATGCTCCTACGGGAAATATAGCAGTCTCCGATGCCAAATCTTTTTTAAATCCGAATCATCCGCTGATTCAGACTGCCATTCCTACTTCTTTGGGTGATTCCTACCAATCGCATCGATTGTTGGGCACGGCAATAGAATATTTTAACCATTATCAATTGGAGCTCAACGAAGGTCGTTTGTTTGAGAACAATTTCGAAGCGGTCGTCGGCGCAGAAGCTGCTCTCAAAGCAGATCTTCAATTGGGAGATGAGTTTTTCTCCGATCATGGACTGGTCTCAGAATCTGGGGCACACGTACATGACAAGAAATTGGTGGTGGTTGGTATTTTAAAATCAAGTGGTAAAGTGCAGGACAGACTGATCTATACCAATCTATCCAGCTACTGGCTGATGCACGCTGGGGAAGAAAACGATCACGATCATCATCATGAACATGAGGCAGATAACCACTCACACGAGGAGCCTGTGGTGAACCATACGGTTCAGCTACCTGCCTTTGAAGACCGCGAAATCACTTCTGTGATCCTTAAAATGAAAGGTAAAAACATCCAATCGCTTAATTTTGGACGTCAAATAAATGAAAACACAAATTTACTCGCTGTTAATCCTGCCATCGAAATTAACAGATTGTATGAATTGACGGGATCTGCTTCAGATGTACTTTACATCATTGGATTGGTATTGGCTGTTCTCACTTTGGTGGCACTCTTTATCAATCTCCTCCAAGTGATGGATGAACGAAAAAAAGAAATTGCAGTCATCAGATTAAGTGGTGGAAGTAAAATTACATCGGTTCAACTTTTAGTTTTGGAAGTCTTATTCATCATGATCATTGGATTGTTGATTGGATTTATCATGACCCATGTTTTTCTTGAGTTTGGTTCACGGTATTTGGGCTTGGGTGAAAAATATCAAATCACAGGTTTTTACTTTTGTAAAGAAGAAATTCAAATCGCGGCTCTTGCATTGTTTGCTGCCCTGATTGCTTCCATGTATCCTATTTGGAAAGCTTATCGACAAGATGTTTCCAAAACTTTGAGTGAATAGAATTTTGGTTAGAAAAGTCTATAACATTCTTCATACTTACATTTTTCTGTAGAGATAATAAAGTCTCTCTATAAAGATGGTCCAACCGAATTCACAGAGACCATCGTATAACGAGGGTGCTTGGACTTACCATTATTAGCATTTTTAAGCCATTGTATTTAATTTAAAAGTGTAAACTTGACTTTATTTTCCATTGATCCTTTTTATCGAACACATACCATTTAATCGTTCTTCACCAAGATCACAATTTCCCTAAAATCAGCTTACAAATCGAAAACCCAAACCAAAGAGATATTGAAACATCTTTCTAATCGAGGAATGACTTACAGTTCTAGGCAATCCAGTAATTTGTCTATTTAATATCCTGGTATATCTGTTAATTTTTTGGATTGGTAGAAAAAACGAGGAAAACTTACAGGGATGTGCTATTTTTGTACCCTAAAAATTAAAAAACCATTATGAAATTTAAGATTTTTCTTTCTTTAGTCTTTCTATCATTTTTTGGTCTCCATTCGATGTTTGCCCAAAATGTGGATGAAATCATTAGCAAACACATCACAGCCATCGGAGGGGCAGAAAAAATTGCAGCCCTCAATTCAGTGGTGGTGGAAGCCAAAGTAAACGCCCAGGGGATGGAGATTCCCATCACCATGACCACTGTCCACAACAAAGGCTGGAGAATGGACATCAGTCTGATGGGTATGAACGGTTGGATGATTATGAGACCGGATTCCGGATGGATGTTTATGCCCTTTCAGGGTCAGACCAAACCGGAAGCTTTGCCCCAGGATGCTTTAAAGGAAGGTATGTCCCAGATGGACATACAAAGTGTACTTTTCAATTACAAGGAAAAAGGACATGATGTGAGCTATTTGGGAATGGACGATGTTGAAGGTACAGAATGCTACAAGCTGAAAGCCACCACCAAAGAAGGAACCGTTTCTTACTTTCTGATCGATCCGGCATCTAATTACATTGTTAAAACTGTCAACAAACGGAAAGCGGGCGGTCAGGAAATGGAGATTGAAAGCTTTTTCAGCAATTACAAACCGGTGGACGGTGGATATATTATGGCACACACCATCACTAGCCAGATGGGGCCACTTGATATTGTAAAAATCAGGGTCAACGAAGATGTTCCGGACAGCAAATTCACGATGACTCCATAAATCTAGTTCTTAAAGAACCAGGATTTTATTTGTTAATTAATTCCCCTTATTGATACGAAGCTTGTTTAGTTTCGACCAATGTTGTATTTCAAAAAAATCATTCAAAATGAATTCTCGCTTCTTGTTTTTTCTTCCGCTTCTTCTGTTTGGTTTAAAGTCGGATGCCCAAACCAAAATTAACTCTTCTACTTTTGGATCCATCGAACCCAGAGCCATGGGCCCTGGAACGATGAGCGGCAGAATTACGGCCATCGAAGGGGTAGAATCTGATGGAAAGACCTTGTACATCGGCACAGCCGGCGGGGGTATCTGGAAATCGACCAACGCGGGAGCGTCTTTCTCTCCCATCTTTGACAAGCATTGTCAATCCATTGGTGCCCTTGCCATCGACCAAAAAAATCCAAAAACAATTTATGCCGGTGCCGGCGAAAGCAATATGAGAAATTCGGTTTCGATTGGTGATGGAATGTATAAATCCAGTGACGAAGGTTCCAATTGGATCAAAATAGGTCTGGATTCTACAGAACATATCAGCAAAATTCTATTGGATCCTTCGAATGCAAATATTCTTTACGTCGCTGCTCCCGGGCCCCTTTGGTCGGACAGCCCTCACCGGGGACTCTACAAATCAACGGACGCGGGCAAAACCTGGGAGAAAATTCTCTATATCAACCCACGTACCGGTGTAGCCGATATTGCCATCGATCCAAGAAATCCAAATATTGTATTTGCCACCAGCTGGGAATTTAGAAGGACTCCATACTCCTTTGAATCAGGTGGTAAAGGAAGTGCGCTTTATAAATCAACGGACGCTGGCAAAACCTGGAATAAAATCAGCAAGGGTCTGCCGACCGGGGATTTTGGAAGGATTGCGCTGACTTTAGCACCAAGCGCACCGGACAAAATGCTGGCCATCGTGGAAGCCAAAAAGACCGGCTTGTATATTTCCGAAGATGCAGGAGAAAACTGGAAAGAACAATCAGCCACCTTCAACGTGGTTTCCAGACCCTTCTATTTTTCTACCCTTGTGATTGACCCCAAAGATCCCAAAAGGGTGTATCGTCCGGCTCTTAGTTTTTCCTATTCGGATGATGGAGGATACTCCTTTACCGATGCCTCCAATGCAGGTGGCTGGGTGCATTCGGACCACCATGCCCTTTGGATCAATCCCAACAACACCAATTTTTTGGTACTGGGTACAGATGGTGGCGTGTATATCAGCAATGACCGAGGGGCCACCTTTATGTTTTGCCACAATCTGCCAGTTGGTCAGTTTTATCACGTCGCGGTGGACACAAAATCACCTTACAATATCTATGGAGGTCTGCAGGACAATGGCAGCTGGGTGGGGCCTTCGGCCAGACCGGGTGGTGTTTCTAACGGTGATTGGAAATTACTCTACTTTGGTGATGGTTTCTGGACAGTGCCTGATCCATCTGATCCGGACATCGTTTATGCAGAATACCAGGGCGGCAACATGGCCAGAATTGATCTCCAAACATTTAAAAATTTTCCCATCCAACCCTTCCAAACCAATCAGGAAGATAAGTTGAGATGGAATTGGAATACTCCGATCATCGTTGGACAAAAAAACAAAAAAAATCTCTATGTTGGTGCGCAATACCTCTTTAAATCCAAAGACCAGGGAAGAAACTGGGAGCGGATTTCCCCAGACCTCACCACCAACAACAAAAAGAAACAGAACCAGGAAGATTCAGGTGGTCTTTCAGTCGACAATACCTCAGCAGAAAATCATTGCACCATTTTTACAGCAGCAGAATCTCCCTTGGATGAAAATACCATTTGGGTGGGCACCGACGATGGAAATGTGCAGATCACCCGCGATGGAGGAAAAACCTGGAACAATACCAGCGCAGCATATAGCCAAGCTGGAATCCCTGCACAAACCTGGATCAGCAGCATCGAACCTTCAAAATTTGATGTAAACACGGCCTACATCACCCTGGACAATCACGCTTATGGAGATCACCAAACCTATCTAATCAAAACCACCGATGGAGGCAAATCGTATTCGAGAATTCAAAGTCCTGAGTTTACCGGATTTGCCCATAAAGTGGTCGAAGACAGAATAAATAAAAATCTTCTTTTTTTGGGAACAGAAACAGGCTTGTTTGCGAGCATCGACGGAGCTGCATCCTGGTTTAGAATGAAATCCGGATTTCCGGAATATTCTTTGGTGAGAGACATTCAAATTCACCCGACAGAGAATGCACTAATCATCGGTACACACGGGCGAGGCATTTATGTTTATGATGACATTTCGGCCCTGCGCAACATGACTCCAGAACTGGCCAATCAATCCGTGTATTTTTTTCCGGTCAGCGAAAGAATCATCAGCGATGGAAAATACGGTGGAGGTGGACCTTATTCCGGAGGTTGGAATGCTCCCAATCCGGAATCGATCCTGCCCTTTCAATATTATCTGAAAGATCGGATGTTGAGCGGTGAAGCCAAATTGGATATTTTTGATGAAGATGGAAAACTGGTGCAGACCATTCCGGCTGGCAAACGCAAAGGCATCAACAAAGTCTATTGGAATTTTAGAATGAAACCACCGAAAGTAGCCGAGAGCAGCACCAAGCTTGATTTTGGAGCCTTCTTTGCTCCTGAAGTTTTACCAGGTCAGTACAAATTAGTTCTTACTGCCGGCACACAAGTTCTGGAACAAAAAATTACATTGAAACATGTGGATGAAAAAAATTACACCCTTGAAGATCGCAAATTACAACACGAGATCTCAATGAAATATTATCGCATGCACGAAGACCTTGCACGCACAGTTGAGGAGTTAAATCAAGAATTGAAAACCTACGTGGATGCTGCGTCAAAAGTCAAAAACAAAAAGAACAAAGAACAAATCAACCAATACATCGGACAACTTGAAAAATTGCGTGGGACATTGGTCGCATCGAAACATGCATCTGTGTTTGCAGATGAAACAAAACTGAGAGAAGAAATTACCGAAGCTTACAGCAAAGTGGCTCAGGGCCATCAAAGACCTTCTAACTTAATGATCGAAAGAGAAATGTTTTTAAGAAATAAGGTCGATACTTCTGCCAAGGATTTGAAAAATCTGAAAACCACACAAGGGGTAAAATGTGCTTCTATTTTAAAATCTGAAAAAATTCCAATGGACTTTAAGAGTTAAATTTCTGTCTTGGTTTACCCGTATTTTCGAAAGGATCACAAGAGGATAATATCTAATTTGATCCTTTCTTTTTTAGGTCCATTCCCCAATAAAAAGATTCAAAATATCCCTTTCAAATGGCCCGCCATAAAATTTTATTTTTTTGATATATACTTTTTATCAACTATTAAACTTCATCTTTGAATATTTTAAACATGGCATAAAAAAAAATGAATGCAATGTGGCTTTAAAAGAGTGCTCCCTATGGTCAAAGCCATTACTTTTACAGCTCCAAAGCTCAGGCTCAGAGTATCTTGACAAATTCTGGGCGGATAACTAAGAGCAAATACACCTCTCTTATTTTTCTCCGGATTTCCTTTTTGTCACGTACCTGATGCGCTGATTGATGAAGTGTATTCATTTAGGTATTGAAATTAGGATCCTGTTGAATTCAGTCAGGCTACAAACGGTTTGGCTTTATAAAAACTATAAATATGAATTCAGGATCTACCTCCAACCCAATGTCTTGTCTGCTGCCTAAGGGTGCCAATCAGATATCGGAGTCTATTAAGTTCCGGACAATTTCCTTCTGGTCTTTTATTTTGTACTTCTTTTTATGGACTTTCTCAAGCCAGCAAATAAAAGCACAGGGCAACAGCTGCGCCAATGCTTCCGTCCTGACCGCTGGAAATTGCAGTGGCTCCTTTGCATTGGACAATACATTTACGGATTCACGTTGTACCGGAAATAGGGCAGCGTGGTTCTCATTTACACCGGCAACAACCGGTATCTATACTTTAACTGCCACTGGTCCTGCTGGTAGAAACCCCAGTATTTTTGTAGCTACTGCTTGCAATGCACCGGGAACCTGTCACAACAATACGGCTGGAACCGTGGAATCTTCCTCTGTAAGTCTTCAAGCGGGTATTACCTATTTTATCAATGCTGAAATCACCGGCAACGGAACCATGGTAGACTTTTGTATTTCCAATGTTTGCATCCCTTCGGGAATTAGCATTAGCTGTCCTGGGGATCTGACTGTAGAATGTGAAATTGATGTTCCTCCAGCCAATCCAAATGGAGTATCATTTACCAGCAATTGTGGAGGTTCTGTGATCCTTGAATCAGAACTCATCAGAGATTCCTCCTGCCGGGATCGATTTACGATTGAAAGAACCTACGCCCTTAGAATTGGGGGTGTAATTTATGACAGATGCATTCAGGAAATTGAGGTCAACGACAGCATTGGTCCCAGTATCATTTGTCCTGGACCAGTCACCGTCGTTTGCGCTGGAGATATTCCACAACCCAATATAAACATGGTCATATCCGCGGATCATTGCGGAAATACAGGAATTACCAACTCCGTCGAAGGTGACTCCATTATCAATTACATTTGTCCCAACAATTATACCATCATCCGTGAATATCAGGCCACCGATCTCTGTGGCAATACCCAATCCTGTACACAGACCATTACCATCCATGATCCAATCTTGCCTGTTGCCATTTGTACTTCAAATTTGATTGTCTATCTCGGTTCCGATGGTCTGGGGCATAGTTTCATTGGTGACTATGATGCCGGTAGCTATGACAATTGCGGAGGTACACTGGAATTTCTGGCCGATGTAGATTTTACCTGCCATGACATTGGGGTAAACTTCATTACGCTGACAGTACTGGATGAATGTCACAATTCTTCACAATGTACAACATCAGTAGAGGTCATTGATACTTTTTCAGCGGTCCTTGTGTGCAGGGATTTTGATGTGAATCTGGCTCCCGGTGAATGTGAAACCATACTGAGTTACAGACCCGACTTGACTGCTGCTTTTTGTGATCAGAATCCTTATTTGACCACCTTAGATTCCAATACCTATGTCCTCGATGAACCCCTTGGGATTGGTGATCATACTGTATGTTACATCGTCACCGATGAAAACGGAAATACAAGCACCTGCTGTTCACAAATCAGGGTCATCGAATTTCAAAATCCAATCCGCGAGTTAGCGTGCAAAGGACAAATACAAATCAGTCTGGATGACAGCTGCCAAGCTACGGTAACCGCTGAATGGATCCTTGCAGGAGGTCCTTATGGTTGTTACAACAGTTATATTGTTCAGATTCAACTTTGGAATGGTGGTCCTTTCATCGATCGCGATCCCAATAAACCAGGCGTGCAACTGGACCGCAGAGACATCGGGAAAGAACTAAAAATAACCATCACAGATCCCCGCACCGGCAATAGTTGTTGGGGTAAGGCGACTGTTGAAGACAAACTTCCGCCCATTCTCATCTGCCCGGCAGATGCCATGTTTAGTTGTGAGACTTTGCCAATTCCTGCCAATACGGGAATACCGGTTGTAGAGGAAGGGTGTGGTAACTATACCTTAAATTATCATGACATAGTCACAAGAGGTTCCTGCTTGCAAATGTATCAATCCATCATCACAAGAATTTGGACTGTTGAAGATGATTATGGCAATAAAGATACTTGCATACAAACCATCACCATTTTAAATGGAGATCTCGGTATGGTCAGTCTTCCTCCTGATTTTGATGACAACGATAAACCCACCCTTTCTTGTGATGAAAGAATAGATCGAAATAAAAATATACAAACTCACTTAAGTGCATGGCCACAATGCGTTGATGGATATTTACTGGATTCTGCTTACTGGCTTGCCAATCCAGGTCTTGCTGACGTCTATGGCCAACGCCGATTGCCCAGGGTACTCGGCTGGAACGATATTTCAAATCCTTCTGATCCCCATTTCGGCCACCCCAATCCGGATCCTGTGTATTACCCATCTCATCCAGTTTGGACTTCTGCCAACAACGCCTGCTGGGGACCCAATACGCATGTGATGTGGTTGGGCACCGGACGGCCTGCTGCCGGCAATTGTCAAAACATCGCTACATCCTATCAAGACCTTATTTTTGACATCACAGGTGGACATTGCGAACCCGGAAGTTCAGGATGTTATAAAATATTGAGAAGGTGGACCCTGATCGATTGGTGTTCCGGAGAAATCAGAACGCACGATCAAACAATTAAAATATTGGATCTCGAAGGACCTGAAGTCGTTTATCCAAATCAACTGGATGTATCCATGGATCCTTGGGTTTGTACTGGAAGATGGGACGTGGCTGTGCCTTGGCTAATTGATAACTGCAGTCCTCAAATTGAGTACACGGTCGAAGTAGAAGATGGTACGGTCCTGGGCAATAGTCAGACCGGAATCGTTGTCGTCAATCTACCGGAGGGATGGCAGAAAGCATGGATCATCGCCCTGGACTGCTGCGGAAACGAAACCAGACATGAGATTGATCTGCATGTCTACGACTTTACTCCACCTCAGGCCATCTGCCAAACCAAAACAGTGGTTACCTTGCTTCCAAGTGCCGACAAAGGTGGTTCTATCACCAAAATTTTTGCAAAATCTTTTGATGACCGATCTTTTGACAATTGTGCAGAAGAGGTGTATTTCAAAGTCATCCGAATGGATGATTTACTGGGAACTTTGCATGGATCTCTTAATGACAATACCAATCATTGTGGTGGTGCCAATGGAGATGATGATCCTAACATCGTTGGAAATCAAATTTTCTTTGACGATGAAGTCAAATTCTGTTGCAATGATCTGGGCATCGATGTGATGGTTGTATTTAGGGTCTTTGATGTTTTTCCTGGGGAAGGTCCTGTTTACCCGGACAGATTAAAACCTGGCGGTGACTTGTATGGCAGATACAGTGATTGCATGGTACAGGTGGTTGTTCAGGACAAAGCCACACCGGTTATTGTCCCGCCTTCAGATGTGGTGGTCAGCTGTGATTTTTGGTTTGACATCGATGATTTGGACGACATCAACAATACCGTATTCGGTACCATCTCGCCTGATGCAGCCTGGAGAAATCCGGTGGTCACAACGGACAAAGTTTGCGAAGCTTATTGTACTTACAATCCCACAACCAAATATCCGGGCGCTCAAGCCGGCACAGTGGGGAGACTTGCTTGCGATCATTATATCAATCGCTTTGATGCTGCACATCCCTATCGTACCTATGAATTGAAATGGGGATTTGATGGATATATTCTAAGTGCCTGCGGCAGCACTCCAACTGTATCAGTGATTGATCAGCGAGAGTGCGGACAAGGAAGAATACAAAGAATATTTTCGGTACCAGGACCCAATGGCACCGTGGTATCTGCCACTCAAAATATTTGGGTAGTCAATTGCAGACCCTTCCGCGTGGACTATGAATATTGCAATGATACAACCAAATCAGACATTGTATGGCCAACAGGTATCTGTGATCACAAGGTCATAGAACTCACTGGTTGTAATGCAGACATCAGTCCTGACAATCCTCTTCTTGGCAGACCAAGAGTTGTTAATCGCGGCAAAGACCATTGCTCATTGGTGGCGATCATTTACAAGGATGAAATTTATTATACCGAAGAGAGCTCATGTTTCAAAGTGTTCAGAAAATGGTCTGTCATCGACTGGTGTCAATACGATCCAAACAACAATCCCAATGTCGGTAGATGGGAAAAAGTCCAGGTCATTAAAGTACATGATTTGACAGCCCCTGATGTAACATGCAACATGGGTCCTTGCGAACCCGCTTCAAAAGACAGCATCACCGGAATCTGCGAAGGCCACATTAGCCTTACAGCCAATGCAACCGATTTTTGCACGCCTTCAGATTGGCTAATCTGGGAATACAAAATTGACTTGTACAATGATGGTGTAGGAATCCATGGCGGTTATGATTACAGAGTGGGGTCATTAAAGAAAACTGAATTTGATGCAGGCATACAAGCCCGATACAAATACAATCCAAATGCAGATTTTCCAGGCAATCCGTTTGATGCAAGTGGAGTCTATCCCATCGGAGTACATAAGATCAGCTGGTTTGTCGAAGACGGTTGTGGAAACATTGGAGTTTGCACCAAATTATTTGAGATCGAAGATTGCAAAGCCCCTACTCCGGTATGTCTCACGGGTATCGTGACTGTTCCGATGCCTTCCACAGGTTGTATCGATGTGTGGGCATCTGATCTGAATGCATATAGTTATGACAACTGTACACCGTCTGATAAACTGAAATTCTATTTTGATGGGGATACCAGTAAAAGAGCATTCACAATATGTTGCGAAGACTTCGTCCGAGAAAAAATCAACGATGAAATGGTCATAGACGTCATCGTTTGGGTAGAAGACGAAGAAGGCAACAGGGATTATTGCAAAACTCTGGTGATCATTCAAGACAATCTGAATACCTGTCCCAATGTTGGAACGGCCAAAGGCAGGGTATCTGGCTTGATCAAAACAGCTGGAGGGGAAGAAGCCTCACCGGTTGAAATGAGCTTGTACAACAAGGGACAGCTGATCCGCCAGATGAAAGGAAGTCCTTATGCATTCTCTGATTTGGATCTGGATGAGATGTATCAAATCATTCCTGCACGAAATGATGAAAACATCAATGGTGTCTCCACACAAGACATTGTTAGAATACAAAAGCATATTCTTGGACAATCTTACCTCGAAGATCCATACAAACTGATCGCTGCTGACGTCAACAAGACCAGTACCATCACAGCTTCGGATATATCAGAAATCCGCAAACTGATTCTGGGTGTGACCGAAGGATTTTCCAAAACCAACAGTTGGACTTTTGTTCCTGGCAATTACTCCTTTGCCAATCCAAAACATCCTTTTGATGCACCTGATTTTCACGAATTCATGCTGAATGATTCCAAATCTGATCTTGATTTTGTAGCCATCAAGATGGGAGACGTCACCGGTGATGCCTTGGCGAGAACTTTGACAAAATCAGAAAGCAGAAATCGTTCTGAATTAAAACTGACAGCTCATAAAATAAACACACACAAAGATCAGCAGGATAAATTGCAGTTTGGCTTGCGCGCGATGGAATTCAATCAAATAACAGGAATGCAATTTACCTTAAGATTTGATCCAACTGAATTACAATTTGAAGGAATTCAATCGGGTTCCCTTGAAATTTCGGAATCAAATTACAACGCTTATAATCTAAAACGAGGTTTAATCACTTTCAGTTGGAATAGCCCGAATGTGCAGCATGGTACAACGGCAAATAAAACGGATGATCTTTTTGTGGTCACATTTGGTAAATTGAGGGACAAAGTTCAGATTCCATTCCAATTGAACAATGATAAAACAATTGCGGAGGCCTACAATGTCAATCAGCAAATTTTCAAAATTGGTTTAGAATTTGTCGATCCTTCGATGGTCAGCGAGTTTGAATTTAAATTGTTCCAGAACGAACCAAATCCTTTCAACGAGTCCACCGAAATCAGGTTCATCCTCCCAGATGCCGGAACTGTGAAACTCAGTTTCTATGATGTTCTTGGTAAAGTCATTCGAGTGTATGATTTAGATGGTCAAAAAGGATTTAACTCAAAAATCATCCACCGGAGTGAAATCAATGCTACAGGAATTATTTACTATCAGCTGGATGCTGAGTCTCCGGGAGCTGCCCACACAGCTACCGGTAAAATGATGCTCCTTCAGGAATAATCCCACCCAATCTATCATCCCATTTTAACATATATCCGTTGGTGAAGAAATTCACCAGCGGATTTTTTTATTGATCCCACGAGCCTGATCCAAGTTTGAATCATCTTTTAAAGGTTTTTTGAACCCTTTGTCATTTAGTTGGATCTTTATGTTGTAAGTGAGCGTCACCAAGACACTCTACCTAGATAAATATGGGCAAAAGTCTGGCAAAGCAGTTTGCAAATTGGAAAGAAATAAATTCAAATGTTTAACGCCAGGTTGAAAAAACCCAATTTAGCATTAATTCTTGTCTGACCTTCTATTTGCTTATTTTGAGTAGGTATCTTCGAAGTATTATTTTTTCGTCAATGAGAAAAAATTGAGTATCAACTTTCCATAAAATTTCACTTCCACTCCCACTGCAATTCTACAAAATGATGTTTACTAAATACTCCTTCTTTCTCCAGCACCAACATTCCATTTTCATCCACACACTTTATCATCGCCTCCCAAATTTCCTGATTCTCTTTTTTAAATCTTCCTATTTCATTTCGCATGAACAATTGTTGGTTGTACAAAAACAACAATTCCTCCTGCTTTCCATTTTTAATCAAATCCAAATATTTTTGTAAAATAGTTCTGAGTTGAATGGCTATTTCCAGAATGGGAAATTCTCGATTGCTCTGATTAAAAATGGAGGTCGCACAAAACTCAGAAGGAAAATTCCTTTGATTGATATTCAAACCAATTCCAAATACAGAAAACTGAAGTTGTTGTCCTTTGAGCACATTTTGAATCAAAATACCCGCAATCTTTTTGTTGTCCACCAACAAATCGTTTGGCCATTTTATCCGGACTTCCTTCATTGACAATGCGTGGAGCAAATCTACGATGGCCAGAGAGACCGCCAAATGCAATCCAAATAGGCGCTCCAGCCTCAAAAAGCGACTGTCAAATACATAACTGACAAGAAGGTTTTTTCCAGGCGCACTTTCCCATTTTCTGCCATATTGTCCTTTACCACCTGTCTGTAAGTCAGCAAAAACAAAAAAACCGTCTTCAGGTATGGTTTTTGACAGATATTCCAATGCAAAATCATTGGTGGACTCCAATGTTAAGAAATGAAGATAATTGTTGTCGATATTTGGATATTTCAATGACATATTATAACTTTGCCTAATGTATTAAATGACCTATTAAATTCTAAATTCTGGTACAGACACAAACTAAATCCAAACCCCAAACAATCACTGAAAAAGCTTTCCTGGACCTCATCGTTGACGCCATACAGGATATCAAAGGTAAAGAAATCGTAATCATCGACCTGACCCGCATCCCGGATGCACCGGCAAAGTATTTTATCATTTGCGAAGGAGAAAGCAGTACCCAAATTAAAGCCATCGCCCATAATGTACAACGAAGGGTCAAAGAAGAAACTGATTACAGGGCAAGTCATGTAGAGGGCGAGATTGGTGCCAAATGGGTGTTGGTGGACTTTTTTGATGTGCTGGTTCATGTCTTTGACAAATCCACAAGGCAGTATTACGATCTCGAAGAGCTTTGGAGTGACGGAAAATTCAAAGAAATAAAAAATATTTAAGAATTTATTTTATGCCATCGATCATCAGAAAGTAACCTTTTTGGGCGATTTGGCGTTTTATTCATTCACAAAGAGGAACCATCCCTAAAAATAAAATAGTTTCTACATGGAATCACAAGAAAATCAACCACCCAAAAAACCAGCTTCCGGAGGATTTAATTCTTATTGGATTTATGGCATTTTGTTTCTGGCATTAATTGGAATCAATTTCTTTTATTTGGCCAATCCCAACAAGGAACCCATACCTTTTAGCCGTTTTGAACAAATGGTGGTAGAAGGAGATGTGGAAAAACTGGAAGTGACCAACAACAAGCTGGCCTATGTCTATTTGAAAGAAAAATCATTGGGCAAAGAAAACTACAAGGATGCCGCCAAATCTACCATTGGACTAAAACCTCACTATCATTTTAATGTAGGCCCCATTGAGAATTTTGCAAATAAAATGGACAAACTCAATGAAAAACTGACAAGTCCAATGGATGTCACCTATGTCGAAAAACAAAATTGGCTTGGACCGATCCTTTCATTTGTTTTACCCTTTTTAATCATATTAGGCATCTGGATTTTGTTCATGCGCAGGATGGGTGGAGGCTCAGGCGGTCCTGGAGGTCAGATTTTTAATATTGGCAAATCGAAAGCCATGCTTTTTGAAAAAGACAGCCACACCAACATCACTTTTGAAGACGTGGCTGGTCTGGAAGAAGCAAAAGAAGAAGTCATGGAAGTGGTGGATTTTCTAAAAAATCCCAAAAAATACACCGCTCTGGGAGGCAAAATCCCGAAAGGTGTACTCCTCGTTGGCCCTCCCGGAACCGGTAAAACTTTGCTGGCAAAGGCCGTCGCGGGTGAAGCCGCCGTTCCGTTTTTTACCATATCAGGCTCTGATTTCGTAGAAATGTTTGTAGGAGTTGGTGCTTCAAGGGTTAGGGATCTGTTCAGACAGGCCAGAGAAAAAGCACCCTGCATCGTCTTTATCGACGAAATCGATGCGGTGGGTCGTGCCCGTGGTAAAACCCAATGGCAGGGAGGCAACGATGAACGTGAAAACACGCTCAATCAGTTGCTTGTAGAGATGGATGGTTTTTCCACTGACAAAGGTGTCATTCTAATGGCCGCTACCAACAGACCTGATATCTTGGATACTGCATTGCTGCGACCCGGAAGGTTTGACAGACAGATTTCCATTGATCCTCCGGATCTTAAAGGCCGTGCTCAAATTTTCAAAGTACATCTTAAGAAACTTAAATTATCCGATGAAGTAACTCCTGAAGTATTGTCGGAGATGACACCCGGATTTGCAGGTGCAGACATCGCCAATATCTGCAATGAAGCGGCACTCGTGGCTGCCAGAAGAAATAAACAGTCCATCGAACTTGAAGATTTTAATTATGCACTGGATCGGGTGATTGGTGGCCTTGAAAAAAAGAATAAAATAATTTCACCCGAAGAAAAAGAAGTGATCGCTTATCATGAGGCAGGCCACGCCATCTGTGGTTGGTATCTCAAATATGCATCCCCTTTGGTCAAAGTGACCATCGTCCCAAGAGGAATAGGCACCTTAGGATATGCTCAATATTTGCCCAAAGAGGAATACATCACAAGAACTGAAGCCATGCTGGACAGAATCTGCATGACCATGGGCGGAAGAGCTGCCGAAAAAATCGTATTTGATAAAATATCCACAGGGGCCCAATCCGATTTAGACCAAGTCACCAAAATGGCTTATTCTATGATTTCCATTTTTGGAATGAATGACAAGGTTGGAAATGTCTCCTTCTATGGAATGTCCCAGGATGGTTTCCAAAGACCGTATAGTGAGGAAACTGCAAAGCTGATGGATGAGGAGGTCAGAAAATTGGTGGACCTTGAATATGAAAGGGCCCAAAGACTTTTAAGTGAAAAACGCAATGAGCTTGAAGTTTTGGCAAAGGAACTGCTAAAAAAAGAAGTACTTCTGAAATCTGATGTGGAGAGATTGATCGGACCCAGCCCTTACCACAAAGACAAACATCCTGAACCCAGTCCGCTGGATGGTCAGCATGTGTCCGATGAAAAACCGGGCGAGGAGGTAAAATCTGAGGGTGCTGAACTATAGTCCAAAAGACTCCATCAAATCAAACCACCCATTTTAAGCTGTTTTCCAACTATTACCGGGTCAAACCGCGATTCGCCGCTTAGAGCTGCACATTTGTTTTATTTTTGCGGATGATGGCAGATGATCTTTTGTCCTTGATCGATTCATCCAAACTTCCTCACCATATTGCAGTCATTATGGATGGAAATGGGCGTTGGGCCAAACAAAATGGCCAGCCTAGGATTTTTGGTCACCGCAATGGAGTCAAAGCGGTCAGGGAAGTAACTGAAGCCTGCGCAGAAATCGGTGTTCCCTTTTTAACCTTGTACGCCTTTTCTACGGAAAACTGGAACAGACCCGAAGGAGAAGTAAGTGGCCTCATGGGTCTGCTTGTTGACACCGTCAAGAACGAATTGATGACCCTCCTGAAAAATGACATTCGGCTGAACACCATTGGGGATATTTCCAAGCTTCCGAAATCTACCTACAATGCCTTGCAGGATGCCATCCAAAAAACACAGCACAACCAAAGGATGACCCTGACACTGGCCCTGAATTACAGCGCAAGATGGGAAATCCTTGATGCCGTCAATAAATTGGTCAGCACACACGCCCATCAACCGGTCTCGGAAACAGAATTTGTACATGCAATGTCTAGCTTCGGAATTCCTGATCCGGAATTGCTTATCAGAACGAGTGGAGAAAAAAGAATGTCTAATTTTTTGCTTTGGCAATGCGCCTATACGGAGTTGTATTTTACCGAAACACTTTGGCCGGATTTTCGCAAAAAACATCTCTATGAAGCCATCCTCGATTTTCAACAGAGAGAAAGAAGGTTTGGAAAGATCTCCGAACAACTCGTATAATTCCAATTCATGCAATAGAGTTCGTTGTGATCGCCGAATGGCAATAAAATGAAGGCTTTTGGTGAGGAGCCAAGCTGCTACCAGGCTGAAGAATCAAATAGAATGACAAGCCTTCATTTTGAAGTCATTTTAGATGGTAATACAATCTCTGCTTTTCTTAAATTTCATTTTTTTGTTGTACCACAAACTGAACCTATGTGATCAAAGATTTCCTTGGTTTTAAAACGGCATTGCATGGAAATAATCCGTATTCAAGGGTTACAAACATAACAATTTGTATAGGCAACAACTGCTCAAAATAAATTACGCGGTTGGGCAGAGCAATTAAAGTAGGAGGCAAAGATATCATCAAAATATAGCTTTGCCGTCCTCTCACACCACCGTATGTACTTACGTGTACGGCGGTTTCCTTAGAGTAACTCCCGATGAAGCTTTTCATGGTTAGCGGCTAGGCTATAGTAGCCCAGTTCGGTAAACCATTTGTTGTTCATTCCAATACTGAGGGCTGGACTATTGCTCAACCGCCACCAGCTTTTGCCACTTAGGGCAGTACGCCAGCATAAGGTTTCTTCAACACCTAAGCTCCTTAACCAGCGCACGATACCAATACTGCGTTTGCATTGTTTCAATCGAAAACATTTCAGGCGTCTCCGCAACCATCCGTCTATTACTTTAAGCTTGCTTTGCATACTTGCGTATTTGAAGTAGTTAAGCCACCCTTGTAATACTACCTTGAGTTCGTGGAGTACTTGTTCTAATGAATCTCCACGATTGCGTTGCGTGATCTTCTTCAGTTTCGACTTTAACTTCACCTCGCTTTCTTTACTTAATCCAACTCTGCCTTTATTAAGTATACTATGGCCCAAAAAGTTTGTTTCATAGTATTTTCTAATTGCACTCTTGTTCCGGTTTACTTTTAGTTTCATCCTGCCTTCTATGAACTTTGTAATGCTTTTCATCACTCGTTCCGCACTTGCAGTGCTGCTTACAAATATTTGCAGGTCGTCAGCATATCTCACATAGCTTATTCCTCGCCGATTTAATTCTTGGTCTAATTCGTCGAGCACTATATTTGATAACAACGGACTTAATGGACTCCCTTGTGGTGTTCCTTTTATCCGTTGTTGCATAAGTCCGCCTTGAAGTATTCCTGTCTTTAGAAATTGGTTAATTATCCACATCACTCGCTTGTCGCTTATTCGTGTTCTAAGTAACCACATTAATCGATGATGATTTACTTCATCGAAAAACTTCTCTAAATCAATATCCACAACATGACGCTTTCCTTCTGTTACATACTTTGCTGCTTTACTCAATGCTTGATGTGCATTTCGCTTTGGGCGAAATCCGTAGCTATTCTCGCTGAAACTAGGATCGTAATACTTTTGCAATTGTTGCGCTATGGCTTGTTGTACTATTCGGTCTCGTACTGTCGGAATCCCCAATTGACGATAGCCTCCTTTGGGTTTGCGTATTTGTACGCCTCGCAATGCTTCTGCTTTGTATTTGTTATTTAGTAGTTCTTCCCGTAATGTCTGCATATTCTCTTGCAGCCATTTCCTGATTTCACCTACTTCCATTTCATCTACTCCACCTTTGCCTCCGTTGCGTATTACTCGCTTACTCGCTTCTGATAAATTTAATGGGGATGCTATCTTCTCCATTAAATCTTTCGTCTGATGTCGTTGTTCTTTGCATGCAGATAGCCATTCAGGACTTACCTTTCCGCTGCTTTCATACCATACGGGTATGTTCGCAACGAAAAGGCTATCGCTTTTATCACATTCTTTCTGTCTCGCAGATTTCATCTGGATATTCGATATTTTACTGTCCTGTAATCTTTCCAATTTTGACTTTTACTACTCTAAAAAAAAACTTCATCAACTCTTAGGATTCGGTCCTTCCCTCCTTTTCCATTACAGAAATTTCTTAGGTACTATGACCTCTGCTGACTTCTGCTGACACTCACTTTGCTATTCCATTTCGCTCGTCGTTGCCTCCGCTTGTGTTTACAGATCTCCTATGGTAAACTCATTAATCTTTCATTGTAATCCACAGAATTTACTACCGCTGTTTACGTCCAACTTTTGGGCTTCGCAGTCTAATGCCCACTCACCCACAGCGTAAGCCTTTTATTCCGTTTCTGTTCGTTGGTTCACAATTTTATCCGCTACTTCCTTCAGATTTTACCTCGCGATAAACACCCTTGCTTTGGATTAACGATTCCCGTTGGTTGGCTCGTTCGGGACTTTCACCCTATAGATTAATGGTATGCATAGCGCACATAAAAAAGGGCAGACGTCTGGCGACGCTGCCCCCCGTTTTCAATGGGTTCCTTTGACTACTCCCCTAGACAAAGAACACACGAAGGTATGTGATTTTAAATAGTTATTCCAAATTTTTTTTAATAAATTTTTAATGCGATCCGTAAAAACTAACATTAGCATTAATTGCAATATTTAAATTTATAAATTTTAATCGGTTGGTAAAAATTAGGGAAGATCCTTCCAGAAAACAATCATTCCCTTTGGCTTTCTGGTGGATCGAATCCAAGAAATTGAATCGAACAAATCCAAAAAACAAAACAATGAAAAAGGGGCCATGGCCGAGCGACCACGTCCCCTTCTTAATAACACTATGAGAACACCCTAAAGCACAAATGTAAGCTTGTTCACAGTCCTGCCCCAAATTTTTGGCATTTTTTTTTAAATATTTATTTTAATCATATCTAAATTAATGTAGATTAATCTATTATTTAATAATACAGCCTATTTTTGCCCATTTGTGGAACAACCAAGATGGCCCTCAAAACGCCAGTTTGAAAAGCCTGATTTCGAGTCTGCCGATTATTGCGATCTTTGGCCTTCCAATGAAATTACGATCTTCCATGGTTCATCCAGATCTTCATTTTAAAGTACAGGGATTGGAACATACAATTTTGAAAGATTTGTATGCGAATATGCTCTATGCCCGCATGATTGAAGAGAAGATGTTAAACTTGCTGAGGCAGGGCAGAATTTCAAAATGGTTTTCCGGGATTGGACAGGAAGCCATTGCGGTGGGTGCTACCCTCGCATTGAAGCAGGATGAATTTATTTTTCCACTTCACCGCAATCTCGGAGTGTTTACCTCCCGCAAGATGCCACTGGACCGTCTTTTTGCCCAATGGCAGGGAAAAGAAAGCGGCTATACCAAAGGAAGGGACCGGTCTTTTCACTTTGGCTGCATGGATTATCACATCGTAGGCATGATTTCCCATTTGGGTCCGCAACTCACCCTGGCCAATGGTACAGCCCTTGCGTCCAAACTTTCAGGTACCCATAAAATTTCTTTGGCATTTACGGGAGAAGGCGGTACCAGTGAAGGTGATTTTCACGAAGCGCTCAACCTTGCCTCGGTTTGGAAACTACCTGTGATCTTTTTGATCGAAAACAATGGATACGGTTTGTCAACACCTGTCCATGAGCAATATGCCTGTGCAAAATTATCAGATCGGGGTATTGGCTATGGAATGGAGGCACACACCATTGACGGGAACAATATCCTGGAAGTGTACCGCAAGATTTCGGAAATTGCCAAACGAATCAGAAAGCATCCGGCGCCAGTCCTTGTAGAATGCATGACTTTCCGCATGAGAGGTCATGAGGAAGCATCCGGAGTCAAATACGTTCCTTCAGACTTACTCAAAGAATGGAAGGCCAAGGATCCCATCCTGAATTACGAAACCTGGTTGTTGGAAAAGGGTATTCTCAAAGAGAAGGACCTCTTGCTATTAAAACAAGAATTAAAATCTCAAATCCAGGAAGAGGTCGAAAAAGTATTTGGATGGCCAGATGGTGAAGCAGATCCGAATACAGAAATGAAGGATGTCTTTATGCCTTTTGAAGATGAAGATATTCACCCTATTGAAGAATCAAAAGACCTGCGATTTATTGATGCCATCAGCGATGGTCTTGATGTAGCCATGGCCAGGCAGCCCAAATTGGTATTGATCGGGCAGGACATTGCCGAATATGGCGGGGTATTTAAAATTACGGAAGGCTTTGTTAAAAAATACGGTAAGGAGAGGGTGCGGAATACGCCTATCTGTGAATCTGCTTTGATAGGTGCCGCGCTTGGATTGAGTCTGGAAGGATACAAATCCATGGTGGAAATGCAGTTTGCCGATTTTGTGAGTTGTGGTTTTAACCAAATCGTCAACAACCTCGCAAAACTGCATTATCGCTGGGGACAAAATGCAGATGTTGTCATCAGACTTCCCTGCGGAGGTGGAACGCAAGCTGGGCCTTTCCATTCACAGACCAACGAAGCCTGGTTTGCCCATGTGCCCGGTCTTAAAATCGTTTACCCTTCCAATCCATGCGATGCAAAAGGTTTATTGCTCAATGCGTTTGAAGATCCCAATCCCGTTTTGTTTTTCGAACACAAATTGCTGTATCGCTCCGTTGAATCAAAGGTTCCGGCAGGGTTTTATAAAATTCCCTTTGGCAAGGCAAGTTTCATTCATTCTGGTGATCAATTGTGCATCATCACTTATGGATTGGGAGTGCGATGGGCGACTGAGGCCATCAGCCATTTAAATATCAATGCAGATGTAATAGATCTCAGAACACTTGTTCCTCTGGATTACGAATCCATTCGCCAATCCGTTGTGAAGACCGGAAGAGTTTGTATTCTGCACGAGGACAATTTGTTTGCAGGACTCGGAGCTGAATTGGCTGCATGGATCGCAGAACATTTATTTGAATACCTCGATGCCCCCGTAGTTCGCTGTGCTTCCATGGATACGCCCATTCCATTTTCAAAAAGATTGGAAGATCAGTACCTCGCCAAAAACAGATTGGAAGAATGCTTGTTAAAATTAATAAACTACTAAAATAAATTTGCAGATGAATCTTGAAAAAATAATGGCGGTCAGCGGACATGGTACTTTGTTCAGACTGGTGTCAGCCAGAAACAATGGATTGATTCTGGAGGATCTCAGCAACCGAAAGCAGAATTTTTATTCTTCCAGAATCCATCAGTTCTCTCCCCTTGATTCAATCGGTATTTATACATTAAGCGACAACATTCCGCTCAAAGAAGTGTATGAAAAATTTCTGGCAAGTGATGAAGTGCCTGAACACACTGCAGAACCGACGGTCATCAAGGAATTTTTTGAAAAAACGCTTCCCGAATATGATCGGTATAGGGTCCACATCAAAGACATGAAAAAGTGCCTGAAGTGGTTTTACCAACTAAAAGAAATGGGATTGCTGTACGAAGAAAATAAAAAAGAAAACGAAGAAGAGGAATAGAAATTGAAAATTCCTTTTCCTATTTTTTTTAAATCAGATCATGTATCTCCAAAAGAAAGTTGTCGTTGTTCTTCCTGCTTACAACGCAGAAAAAACCCTGGAAAAAACGCTTGCAGAAATTCCATTTGATATAGTGGATGAACTCATTCTATGCGATGATGCCAGTCGCGATGATACTGTTGCCCTCGCCAAAAAATTGGGCGTCCATCATGTGATCCGGCATACCTCAAACCAAGGATACGGCGCCAACCAAAAAACCTTGTATAAAAAAGCATTGGAACTGGAAGCAGACATTATCATCATGCTTCATCCGGATTATCAATATACCCCAAAGCTCATCCCCAGCATGGTTAATATCATTGCGCGAGATCTTTATCCGGTGGTGCTTGGATCGAGAATTCTGGGGAAAGGCGCGCTGGCCGGAGGAATGCCCGTTTATAAATATCTATTCAACCGCTTTCTCACCCTCACACAAAATATTTTAATCAGATACAAACTATCAGAATACCATACCGGTTACCGGGCTTTTGATGCCAAAGTGTTAAGAGAAATCCGATTTGAAGAAAATTCGGATGATTTTGTTTTTGACAATCAGATGCTTTCTCAGATTATTTACAAAGGTTACCACATCGCAGAAGTGACCTGCCCCACGCATTATTTTGAAGAGGCCTCGTCGATTAATTTCAGAAGGTCGATGATCTATGGATTGGGAGTGTTAAAAGTCTCCCTGTTTCATCTATTCAACAAAATGGGATGGATGCGATCGGAGATATACCGTTAAACAAAAAAAATCCCCGACCATTGTCGGGGATCGAATTCTTGGCGAATTCTCGGATAAACCACATTAATCAAACAAAATAAATATGAGCAAATTCTTTGTTCAAGGAGCGTCTTTTGATTTCCCGATGTCCTTGTTCTGCACCCTTTGTATTGTCTGGTGATCTCTCTTTGGAAGTTCTGATAGGATTTCACCATTCTGTGAAAAACTTCAATGTTTCAGAGGTAGTGCCGGGTTCTTTATTCCAGGCATTTTACTTTGAGATCATCCCAGACAGATACATCGGGTTCTTAAACAGGCAATGACATTTTTTTATTTCTTTTCATACCTCTTGGGTCAAATTATTGTTTGATGATTTTTCCGGAAAAAATGTCTTTTGACTTGGAAATAATTTGATAAAAATAGATGCCGGATGGTAATTGGCCGAGAGATAGGTCCTCTACAGGATCTGAACTGATCATTTTTTGAATCAACAAATTTCCAAACAGGTCTTGAATTTCTAAAACTGAACCCAACAAATTAAAATTCCCACTTTGAAAATACATCCGATCCGTGATCGGATTGGGATAGACCAAAAGCGACTGAAGCTCTTTTTGGGTTTTTACCGAATTTATGATCCTCTGATCCAGGGTATGGGAAGTGGTATTGGAATTCAAATAGGCTCCAAAATTGATGCTGTATTTGGATTGATTTTCCACCAGGGATCGCAATGGGGCATCCGCTTTTGGCTTTATAGAATAGGCAAAATGCAATACTGATCCCAACGAATCTACACCATGCGGTGGTAGATTTGGATTTCTAAACTCGGCCTCCAATAATTGACCCGGAAGAATCTTCCAGGAATAGAGATTGTCATGATCATATACCTGAAGGGTGGAAACATCCAAATGATCGCTGAGTTTTACTTGAACTTTAATTAGAAAAGCGGTATCCAATCGATCATTGACCACCCTGAGCGTATAATAGATTCTGTCTTCTCTAAAAATATACTTTTGTTCTCCCATTCCTTCAGGTTTCGCAGACAAGGCCAGGATCTGGTCATTTAATTCTCCACAATAAACCGAAACTTGAGGAGCCTCATCTCCCTGGCTGTAATTGTCCAAAAATCCTTTGCTGATGGTTCCGGTGCCACAACCTTCGATGGCCTTTGTGTATCGCAGCTGATAGGGATGATTGGGTAATGTATCCAACACAATCCTTATGGTTCGGCCGTTTGCAGGAAATCTGAATTCCTGAGAACCATCTTTGATAAGTTGGAGGCTTCCCCCAATACCCGGCATCACATCATCTTCTACGGTGGTCAGCGCAATGGCTTGGGACATATCGCCACTGCCCACATTCTTGATGAGAAATACCGCCTCATTTCCATCACAGGAAGCCTCAATGTCCAGTTTAGCCCCATCGTAGAAAGGATTCACCAAACAGGGAGCGTTGGGAAAAATTTCAGCGCTGGTACAAATCGATTGACCTAACTTGGAGAGATCACAGGGAGCAGAGGTTCGGATCGCAAACAGGCCTTTGGTTCCGGCCTTGATCAAGCCGAGATCAAAACGGAAAGTCTGGTCGCCAATGCTTGAAAACGGGAGGTCAGCATCCTTCAATTGGAGTTCTGGATCCAACTGAATTTCTATAAATGCATCAATCGCATCCGAAGTTCCGAGGTTTCTGTAGGCAAGGTTAAAAACAACCTCACTGCAGCGCTTCAGTCCGGGAGTAGTCAACTGAACCTCAAGCTCCGGGCAATCGGTCAAATATTTAGCAGCATGGTCCAATGGTACGATTTGGCCTGGGGAGTCGATCGTAATTTGAGCTGGTATATTGCAATATTCTCTGAATCCTGGATCAATGAAATGATAGGTATAAGTTCCTAGGGGTAAATCCAATCCAAAGCTGCCGTCTGACTGTGCAAATGCATGATATTTTTGACCGTCGGTGTGTTCGAGTTCTATTCCTGAGAAAGCGACCGGAACAACACCGGGATCAGGAAGGCAGTCTCCATCCGTGTCAGCCACCAATAATCCGGAAACGGTACCAGTAAGGCCGGAATGACAGGTTTGCAAACCCCTGGAAGGGTGGGGACTGTATAGCACTGAACTCATCCTCAGCGGAAAAACGGGAACTTCAAAATCAAAGCAGTACTCTGAATCCGGCGTGTGGATCACAAACCTGAATTCTACCAATTCATCAAAAGTTGAAAGCGTAACAGGATTAAACGGAGCCGGCATCCAGGAAAAAACGCAATTGTCCGGATTGCCGCCAATGGACGCCTGATTCAACAGAGGATTGGCAACACCTCTGACAAAATGCAAATTCTTGGTGGGAAAATTGATGGCAAACTGAACCGATTGAATTTGATCAAAATGAACTGCCTTCACCTTAAGGATAATGGTGTCCGCTTCGATTCTGGCTTCTGTGCTCAAAAAACAGCTGTCCTGTGCCAACAATGGCAATTTGAAGAGCACAAGCGTCACAAAAAAAACAAAACCTAAAATGCAGTTCCTAATCATTTAGACGAATTATAATGCAAAAATGAATCAATAAAAGACGCCAATAAAAGTCAATTATTTACATTTGTACATTGATTTTTTTAAAATAATAATATATTATTCTGGTTATCAGTATTTTAATTTTATTTTTGTATATTGCATTAAGCATTATTTTAATATGAAATGTCTTGAAATCATTCAAAATTTAGATGGGAGGACATTGGGAAGATTGCATAAATACCTCAATTCTCCATACTTGTGTTCGGATTCAAGCCTTTCTGCCACTTTGGAATCCGCAAGAATTTATTGCCAGATGAATGTAAAATCTTTGGACAAGAATCTGCTCTACCAATTGATTTTTGGCCATTCTGTTTATGATGATACCAAACTGAGGCTCCGGATGAGCCGTTTATTTGGGCATATTAAGAAATTTCTGAGCATCGAAAGAGAAAGTTCATTGGAAGATCGTCTGGTCGTGTTAAAATTGTTCAGAAAAAAATCAATGGATAAGTTCTATGCAGAATATTACCAAGAAACCAAAGAGTTTATTTTCCAGCAGAAATTGAGGAACGAACATCACTTTGAACAAGAATACCAACTTCGACTGGAACATTATGAATTCCTTGCCTCCAAAAAACGACAGGGAGAATTCAATTTGAAAGAAATTTCTGATTCACTGGAAACAAGTTATATCATAAAAAAATTGAGGCATTGCTGCAGAGTCGCCCATGTGCAATCCATTTATAAAATGGATACTCCTTTTCCTTTCATTGAAGAAATCATCCGATACATCGAGTTGGAAAAATTGCATGAAATACCTGTGCTTGGTTTTTATTATTACAATTATCTGGCGATTTTGCATCCGCTGGAAGATCACTATTTTCGGAAATGTCTAAAAATTTACAACGAACACAACGCAGGATTCGAAGAAGAAGAGAGGAGAGAGGTGTTTATCAATATTCTCAACTATTGCATCCGCAAAATCAACGAAGGTGTCGATCAGTACAACGAAACCGTCTTTGAGTTATACCTGAGGGGCCTCGAACACGGGTTTATGCTGGAGCAAAATAAACTGAGTCGTTTTACTTATCGCAATATTGCAGAAATTGGCATCAATCTGAAAGAATTTGATTGGGTCGATCAGTTTCTGGATGAATACAAACACAAACTGGACAAAGCCTGGCAATCCAGTTTTTACCAATTTGAAAAAGGAAGGGTGCTCAGTGAAAAAAGAAACTACAAAGAGGCTCTCAGTTATCTCAGTCAACTGAGCTTCACTGACCCTTTGATTGAATTAAGTGTGCGATTAGAGAGGATCCGGATTTTTTATGAGATGGGAGAAGATGAACTTTCCCAGTATCATGTGGATTCGATGGATCAATTTTTAAGGAGAAAAAATAACTTTGGATACCATTCCGAATACTACAAATGCTTTCTAAAATATACCAGAAAGCTCCTCAAAATCAATCCAAACAACCAGGAACAAGTCAAGAAACTCATCCATTCTTTAAAAGCGGAACCAAAAATCACCGGTAAAAAATGGCTTCTGGAAAAGTTTGCTTCCCTGTGATCTCCGTCGATGGCTCAGGTTAAAATTCTTATGGACCAACATATTATATATTTTATATATATTTATGTATTTGATTATAAGTTTTTTAAATTTACAAATAAAATATATAAAAATTTATTTATTTATAAGTGAATGATTTTTTAATATTGCATATCATTTTACTTCATTTTAAAACAAAAACGTATGACTAATTTAAAAGGACTTCTTTTCACACTAACACTATTTGTCACTTTTCAAATGGCTCAAGCACAAATTAACAAACCCGTTGCCGGGAACAAATTAATGGAGTTGAGTGCCAATGGTCTTTCAAATATTGGTTCTGGATTAAATTCTCAAAACGGCGGTGTAATGCTTCGTATGTTCAAAACAGATATGAAAGCCCACAGATACTCCGCTGATTTAAGAATTGATGCAGATACTTCTGATTTTACGCTAACCAGAGTGGCTCTGGGCTGGGGTGTTGAAAATCACATGGCCGGTTCATCAAGAATGTCCACTTATTGGGGTTATGATGGGGCAATAACAGCTACTGGAAATTTTGATGCCATTGGAATCAGAATTGGTTTGTTTACCGGATTTGACTATTACATCGCCGATGGCTTGTACTTAGGTTCTGAACTGGCTTACCGCTTAGGTATAGAAAGTTTTGATCCTTTTACATTGGCGATAGGCCCCGCAGCTCTTAGCGCCTCCTTAAAAATGGGCTACAGATTCTAAATTAAAGCGATTAAAAAAGTAAAAAAGCCTGCAGTGAACTGTGGGCTTTTTTTATGCTCTCAATTTGAGGTTGATACAAAAAAAACAAAAGCCGATTGAATCCAACCGGCCTTTGACCAATATTTTAAATTCATTCGACTCTAATATAAGCCGAATTCTTTAAGACAATCAGAATCTGTATCCAATCATAAATTTACCCACAAGATCAATATTTAAAATTGGAAAGTCAGCCAAATCAACCGATGCGTCTTCTGAGGAAATTTCATTGATAAATGCACGACCCACTCCAAAGCCCAATTCAATCACAAAATTTTTCCTGTTTACCCATTTGTAGCCCAATCCAAATCCCATTGCAAGCCGTGTGCTGTTAATGTCTGGCTCATTGGATGCAGTAATTTTACCCGTAATAAACTTACCATATAAATCAACATAGAATTTATTGATGCCTTTGCTTGGATTAAAATAATACTTTCCTTCAACAATGGTTCCAAATCTCGAAGAACTCCATTTTTCCCCTTCAAAATCATAGCTGTCAAAATCTACAATTAATCTTGGTTCAATACCAAAATGTTCATTGATTCCAAATTCGACGCCTAGATCCACATTGCTAAAAATCAAACCAATCGGATTGACCTTGACCTCAATCTGTGAATATCCCAACTGACAAGCTGCAGCAATAACAAATACCAAAAGAAATTTTTTCATAATTAATCAATTAAGTTAAAGAATGCCACAAAGCTATAAACAAATCTTAAAAGTGAAACAAAAATTAAATCACAATAATGCACTGAACATTACTAAATTGCCTCATTCATTTCTTAGCGACCGCCCTTCTTTATATAATCAACAACGACCAGACGGATGTCTCTTCTAAGGTCGTTGGATTGATCGGAATCCGGCTCTTCCACTGAAATAATTTCTTTGTGATAAGGTGTTAAAAACTCAAGTCCCTGCTCCAGACCTTTGATCAGGTATTCTGTGACACAGACCGTGTAGATCTTCTCAGGATCCAGGTATTTTTCTTCCAATAGCCAGTCTCCTTTCTGATTTCTTTCGACCCGGTCCCATTGCAAAAAACCACCTCTACCTACATTGGACCATCCAGCATTCAAGATTTGAATCAGTAATTTTCCTTTCAATTTGACTTTGACCACAGATCCTCCATAAGGGAGAGATCTCAATACGTCGTATTGAGAAAGTTTGCTTTTCAATTCATCATCCACCCTCACACTGCCTGAATTCATCATCGAAAAATCAATGTCTTCGGAGGTCCTGCTCATTGCTCTGCAAATCATCTGACAAAACGGAGCCGGTTTGTTTCGTATGGTTTGTTCTCTTGCATCCAATGGAGTCAACATTGTCATCAGTACTTCGTCCGGATCAAATCCCATTTCTCTCATAACCTTTTTTTCCTTTGCCTTCCACTGATTGACCAACAGGTTCAATTCTGGATCCAATGGAATGCTCTGGTCCAAAAACACCAATTCGGATTGAAGATCCAATTTCCTGGTTTTTGCATTGAAAGAAAAGCGGTGCACATAAGCCGATCGCGCATTGGCATCTGCCTTGGTAATCACTACCCTTCCGACCTGATGTCTCATGTGATCGTGGTCATGTCCCCCCATGATAAGATGTATTTCCGGAAATTTTTCTGCAAGTATCTTGTCTTCAAATAAATTCAAATGACTTAACAAAAGGAGGGCATCCACACTATCTTTTATTCGATTGATTTCAAGCTGGGTGGAAAGTATATAGTCTGAATAATAGACCCATGGCGCTTTGTTTGAGTTGATACACGGAGAGATGATACCCACTTTGAATTCCTGTTTGTCCTGTCCGATGTACTTTAAAATCTTATAGGTAGGGAGGTTTGTTTTTATTCCCGCAAGCTCTTTGAAAAATGGCGCAAGACCGTTGGAAGTTTGTCTCTGCACATTGCTGGAAATCCAATCAAATGAAGATTCGTTGATCCGCTTTTGCAAGGAGGCTTCGTCGTAGTCAAATTCGTGGTTGCCAAAACATGCCAAATCAAGACCAAGGGCATTGAGTGCTTCGATCATTTGTTTTCCTCTCACCCGTTCTCCATCGATTTTTAAAGTACCAATCAGCGAAGGACTGATAAAGTCACCGGCAAGTACTGTCAAAGTATTTGGATTTTCTGCCAGGAGCTTTTTTCTCAAGCTGGCTATTCTTGCAGCACCACCGTATTTTCCTTCATCCATTGGTGCAATTTCATAGAAATCATTGATCTGCAAAATAGTTAACTTAAGCTCATTTGTCCTCGTTTGATGCTTTCCATCTGAGAGGCGAGAGATTGAGCCGCACTTAAATAGAAAGAGGGAAACAAAAACAAGCAAATATATTTTTCTCATGTTCATTTCATTTTAACGAAGTACAAAACTACCATTTTCAATGGCTCAATTCCGTTTTCAGGTATTGTCCGGTATATGATTTTTCATTCCTGGCGATACTTTCCGGAGTGCCGTAAGCCACAATTTCGCCTCCCTTTTTGCCACCTTCCGGGCCAATGTCCAGAATGACATCCGCAACTTTTATAATGTCAATATTATGCTCGATCACCATCACCGTATTTCCGCGATCCACCAACTTTTGAAGCACCAATAGCAAATGGGTAATGTCTTCAAAATGCAATCCTGTGGTAGGCTCATCCAGAATATACAAGGTTTTGCCTGTATCTCTTTTGGACAACTCTTCAGACAATTTAACCCTTTGTGCTTCACCTCCGGACAAGGTAGTGGCTTGCTGACCGAGGGTAATGTATCCCAAGCCGACATCCAGAAGAGTTTTCATCTTTCTATAAATGGCCGGAATGTGTTCAAAAAATTCGGTGGCTTCCTCCACGGTCATATTCAAAACATCACCAATGGACTTTCCCTTATAGAGTACCTCAAGGGTTTCTCTGTTGTACCTCATTCCCCTGCAGGACTCGCACAGGATTTGGACATCGGGTAGAAAATTCATTTCTATGATCCTCATTCCTCCTCCTTCACAGGTTTCGCAGCGCCCACCTGGTACATTAAAAGAAAATCTTCCTGGCTTATAGCCTCTGATTTTAGAATCGGGATGATGGGCAAATAAATTTCTTATCTCTGTAAAAACACCTGTGTAAGTTGCGGGGTTGGATCTTGGGGTGCGGCCAATGGGGGTTTGGTCCACTTCCACCACCTTATCAATGTACTCCAATCCTTCCAGACGATCGTGCTCCAGCGGTTTTTGAAGACTGTTGTAGAAATGTTCCCGCAAAATCGGATAGATGGTTTCGTTGATCAAACTGGATTTACCACTTCCTGAGACACCCGTGACACAAATAAAAGTGCCGAGTGGAAATTTTATGGAGAGGTTTTTCAAATTGTTTCCTCTAGCACCGAATATACTCAGGAATTGACCATTTCCTTTTCGCCGCTTTTTGGGAATTTCGATTTTCAATCTTCCAGCTAAATAGGAAGCTGTGTTGGAGGCCTTGTTCTTTATAAATTCTGAGGGTATTCCGCTGGCCACCACTTCTCCTCCATGCTTGCCGGCTCCGGGTCCCAGATCAATGATGTAGTCGGATTCCATCATAATGTCTTTGTCGTGCTCCACCACAAGGACTGTATTGCCAATCACGGTCAATTCGCGAAGAGATTTGATCAGACGCTGGTTGTCTCTTTGATGGAGTCCAATGGAGGGTTCATCCAAAATGTAGGTGATCCCTGTCAACTGAGATCCAATCTGAGTCGCAAGTCTGGTCCGCTGCGATTCTCCACCTGAAAGTGTCATGGTGGGTCTGTCGAGGGTCAAATAATCCAATCCTACATACAACAAGAAGTTTAGCCTGATTCTAATTTCTTTGATGATGTCCTTTGCGATTAGATTTTGTCGGTCGGATAATCTGGATTCCAGGCCTTCCATCCATTCATGTAGTTCTGAGATATCCAATTGTGAAAGCTGGGCGATATTTTTCTCATCAATTTTGAAAAAAAGCGATTCCTTTTTTAAGCGGGTACCCATGCAGACCGGACAAGCTTGTATGGTCATAAAATCTTCTGCAAACCTTCTGATTTTCTCTGATGTGCTGTCCCGATACCATCTTTTGAGCATATTGCAAAGACCTTCATTGGCCAGATGAAGTTCACTGTCATACCAAACTGTATTCGGAGGTGTCGGATAGCTGGAATCCCCGCCAAACAAAATGGTTTCAAGCGCTTTTTTTGGTATTTTGTTCACAGGGGTTGAAAAATTGAATTTATACCGCTCACAAATCTGTCGGAGTTGCTTAAAAGTCAAGGTATCCCTGACTTCTCCAAGTGGTACGATTCCAAGTTCTTCGATGGATTTTTTATCGTCGGGAATAATTTGCTTGAGATCTGCTTCGTGCACTGTTCCTATTCCTTTGCATTCAGGACAAGAACCGTAGGGTGAGTTAAACGAAAAAGTATTGGGAGAAGGCTCATCATAAGACAATCCACTTATTGGATCCATCAATTTTTTACTAAATGGGTACAAAATACCATTTTGCTCGTCTTCAATAAATACGACCTCATGACCAAGCCGCAATGCGGTCTGAATGCTAAACACCAATCTTTCTTCCCTTTCAGGAAGTACTTTAATCCGATCAATCAGAAGTTCAATATCGTGAATCTTAAAGCGATCTACCTGCATATTGGGAACCAGATCTAATATCTGCCCGTCCACCCTGACTTTGTTGAATCCTTGTTTTCGCACCTGATCGAATAACTCTCTGTAGTGTCCTTTCCGTGAACGGATCAATGGTGCATAGATCGCAATTTGCTGGCCGCTGAATTTTTCAAAAATGGTGGCAATGATCTGTTCTTCCGAATATCGGATCATTTTTTCTCCGGTGGAATGAGAATAAGCATCACCCGCTCTGGCATATAATAATCTAAATAAATCATAAATCTCGGTCGTGGTCCCCACCGTAGATCTTGGATTCCAACCTGTGGTCTTCTGCTCAATGGAAATGACAGGACTAAGACCGTCTATTTTTTCAACGTCCGGTCTTTCGATGGAGCCAATAAATTGTCTTGCGTAGTTGGAAAAGGTCTCCATATACCTGCGCTGTCCTTCTGAATAAATGGTATCAAAAGCAAGGGATGATTTTCCACTACCAGACAATCCTGTGATCACCACAAGTTTGTTTCTTGGAATTGCGACTGATATTTCCTTAAGATTGTGTTCCTTGGCTTTATATACTTCAATATATTCTGCCTCTGCGCCAAATACTTTTTCCATCTGCGGGGCAAAATTACAAGGATTATCCGGTCTCCAAAAGACAAGTTTCATTATAATTTTATGAATCAATCACTTGAATGGATCTATTTTTGCGATTGAATGATCCATTTAAACAGAATTGAAGAAGTAAATCCTGCATTGGAAATTATAATTGTCAATGGCTTTACGGTTTTTGGAGCTTTTGGAATCGCCATTCAAGGGCAAGAAATTTTGGGAAGTTGGCTTGGAACCAATCCAAATCTGTGGGAACATTGGAAGAACTCCGGCCAATTACCTTTAAAATTTGCTTCAAATCATTCTGTTTTTCAAAAAGCGGTTCATTGGATAGAAGGTCATGATGATGTTGAAATCCATTGCAATGTCATAGGCACTGATTTTCAATACAGTGTTTGGGAAGCATTGTGCCAAATTCCTTTTGGTCAAACCCGCCATTACCTTCAATTGTCTCAAAAACTTAATATTCCCCATGGAGCCAGAGCGGTAGGCACTGCTTGTGGCGCAAATCAACACGCTTTGTTAATTCCTTGTCATAGGGTCGTGCATAAATCTGGAGAAAGCGGTCACTATCGCTGGGGAGATTCTCTTAAATCAGAAATTCTGAATCGTGAAAAAATAATTGCACATCCCCATCAATTGTTGTTTTGATGAAAAAAGTGAAAATTAAAGATTTAGAATTTTCTCTTTTATATACACACGATGCCATACAAGAACGCGTATTGCATTTGGCCAAACAAATCGATCAATGGTACCTGGAGAAAAATTGGGTTCCAGAATGTCTCGTCATCATGGATGGCGCCTTTCTGTTTGCCGCTGATCTATGCAGAAATTTAAATTCTGACTTTACAATACAATTCATAAAAATTAAATCATACGCTGGAGTCTTACCAAATGAAATTAAAATGGATACAGCCTTCGACTTTCACTCATTAAAAAACAAAGCTGTCCTCATCCTGGAAGATATTTTAGACACAGGAAATACCATGTTTGAACTTATCAAAATCTTAAAAGAACTACCTGTCCTGGATTTGAAAATATGCAGTTTTCTGGTAAAGCCTGAAGTTTTGCGCAAGGATGTAAAACCTGACTGGATTGGGTATGAAATAAATCCTTTGTTTGTAGTCGGATATGGTATGGATTATGACGGAAACGGAAGGGGTTTGTCAGATATATATCAGTTGGTGCAAGCTTCACCAGATGGCCATGTCAAATAATTTTCTATTTTCTTTGGTGATGGGATGCTGCGTTCCCAAAATGTGAAACAATGCAATACCCATTTTCCTTGCAATTCCGTCTCCAAATAAAACATCCTGATGAATGGAAGAAATAATTTCTTCTATTGCATCCTGAATTTTAGTTTCAAATAAATAGTTTCTTGCCAAATACAATTTTTGAGCAATCGGATGACCTGCTTTCCAATCAGCCTCCACAAATGTTTTAATCACATTGAGGTCCGCGTGCAGTTCTTGAATCTCCTTATCCTCAGTGACTTGTTGGATTCTTTCGATGGCTTGATCGGGATTAAAAAAAACTTCATGTTTGACCAATGCCAAAATTGCCTTCTGATGCCCGGGATGAGCGTCAACAAACAAATACAGGCGTTTTAAAAAATCCCGATCCGGAATGTCCCTTTGGTCCTCTAACAGCTCATTGAAATCATCCGGTGCTGCATCGGCTTCTTCCACAATTAATTTAGAAAGATGGGTATCCAACCATTTTCGGATGGTGGATTTACTCTGCGCGCCTGAAAATTCATCTATGATTTTACCTTCAAAAACCAATTTACAATTTGGGATGCTTTGGATTTTAAAATAAGCAGCTATTTCCTGAAATTCCTCTGTGTCAATTTTGACCAGTTTCCACTTTCCCTGATCATCCGCTTCCAATCCTTCCAATATGGGTCCAAGCACCTTGCATGGTCCACACCAATCGGCCCAAAAATCGATCAATACCGGCTTGACAAAACTCTGATCGACTACGTCTCTCTTAAAATCAAATGTCTGGGGTTCCATTCATTTTTGTTTGTAATGACAGGAACCAAAACAGCATAGTTATGAATTCGTTCATTGAATTTAAATTGAAACAAACTAAGGTGAATATGAAACTGAAGAAATCTAAGCCACCGTTTCAGGAAAAACTCACGACGGTTCATAAATATTCTGGGAATTTCCAATCAGATTTCATTCTGAAGGATGTGCAGATGCGTTGAGGTTGATATCTTTTATATTCTCGGGATCTGAATCTCTGGTTTGAGAATGAAAGCTTTTCATGTTGGTTCGATTTAAAATTAAAACCATGTGCTAATGATTAAGTTTGAGCAGATTGAATAAATTATTCTTCAAATTGACCAAACCTCAAAATTTAACATTTTAATAAGTCCACAAAGACCAAATTGCTTTTATAAACACAAATTATAATTACCTTCGCAGGATATTAATCAGTCAACCAATAAAAACAATTTTTATGATTAAAAATCTACTCTCAATGGTAATTTTACTGATGATCCCAAGTTTGGGTTTCAATCAGACCGTTTATTATGTCAATGCCACTGCCACCGGTGCAAACAATGGTACCAGCTGGGCCAACGCATTCACTTCGCTGGATCAGGCACTTGCCATCGCTTTTGTCGGAGAAGAAATCTGGCTTGCCAAAGGGGTTTACACACCTGCCAGTAAGACCTCATCCTTTCAACTGGTCAGTGGAGTCACCATCTATGGTGGATTTGACGGGACGGAAACAAATAGAGAGGACAGGGATCCTTCTAAAAATCCAAGCATTCTTTCCGGTGATCTGAATGGAGATGACAATCCCACAGACGTCACTGCCAATCGGTCAGACAACGCCATTCATGTCATTCTGGTGCCTAACGGGGTAATCGAAGCTGGTTTGGATGGACTCGTGATTTCCGGAGGTCAGACCGAAGGGCTTTCCGGCATCAACGATGCAAGGAGAGGCGGAGGTATTCTGGCTTATGGCTCAGTCAATATTCACAATTGCATTTTTCGGTCCAACTACGGATATTTTGGTGGAGCCTTTTATCCAAGAGATGTCCAGGCCAGATTTAACGTGACTGATTGTATTTTTTCAAACAATTTGGGTGATCTCGGTGGAGCCATTTATACTTTAGGTGCTTCGAGTGGCCTTATTCAAAATTGTAAATTTGAATCCAATGTCACCAGAAATTCTGGTTCAGCCCTTTACATTCAGCAGTCACCGGTGATTGTGAGTGGTTGCAGTTTTACAGACAATGAATTGCGCGCAACCGGCAACAATGTAGGCGGCGCTATTTTTCTCAATGCTGCTCCGGCCAGCATTGAAAATTGCGAATTTATAGGCAACTCTGTAACTGCCAACGGAACCAGTGGAGCAAGAGGAGGTGCGATGTGGATTGTTTCGAGCAATGCCCAGATCAATGGATGTACATTTGTTGGGAATTCTGCCAGCAACTCCGGCGGGGCTATTCATGTGACCGGATTCAACGCCACCACAAAATTCACCCTTTGTATTTTTGAAAACAATTCTTCTACTTTTGGCGGAGCCATCACCAATTACAATTCTGGGACTAATCCGGCTAGCTTCTTAAAAGTGGAATTCGACCAATGCAGTTTTAAAGACAATACGGCAGGAACCTCCGGAGGCGGTATTTCCAATGGCTTTAAAACCCAGGCAAGGGTGACCAACACCCTGTTTGAAGGCAACACAGCCCGATTTGGAGGTGCGGTTTTTGCGCAAAATGATTCCACGGATTTGTATTATGCGGATTGCGAATTCAGAAACAACCAAGCGACTAGTTCCGGTGGGGCTTTTAATTCCAGTGTTGGCAATCGATCAACGGTCCTTCGCTGTCTTTTTGAAGCAAATTCGGGTAGTATCGGAGGTGCCATGCACGTGAGCGAGGACACGGTAGATAGAACCAATCTCATCTTAAGTCAAAGCAATTTTAATTTCAATTCTGCTACCATGCAGGGAGCTGCAATCAATTTTCAAAATGCAGATGCAACTCTCACCAACAATGTCTTCTCCAATAATTTTATCCTGGAAGGCACAGGTGCGGGGGGAGCGCTTTCTATTAATTGTGTAAATGGCGATCAGACCTTGGTCAAACTTATCAACAATACCCTGGTCAACAACGAAGCCCCAACAGGGACAGGCATTGGTGCTTATACAGACGAAAACACCGTTGTCAAAATTCAGTTGTTAAACAACATCTTTGTACATCCTACGGGGCCTTCTCTGGCGGTGGAGGCAGGCTTACCGGAGTTTGAGAGTCTGGGTGGTAATTTGGATTCAGAACAAAACAGTTACTTAAACCAGAGTTCAGATCAAAATGGCAAGGATCCATTGTTTGTGGACATAAATCTTGACAATTACCGATTGAAAGCAGGAAGTCCGTGCATCAATGCCGGAGTTAACTTACCGGAAGCTCCAAAAATCGATATCGAAGGAAGAAACCGCGATCAAATGCCTGACATTGGATGCCATGAGTTTGGAGGATCGATCAACACCCACAATCCATTGACACAAGGCTCATGGTGGATCTATCCATCGGCCGACCCCAATAAAATGGTCCTTGGACTGGATTACGAGTGGCATGGTGAATTTCAGATCCAGATCACAGATGCAGAGGGAAAACAGCTCCAAACTTCTGAGTTCTACAAAACCCAAGATCAACAGGAATTTGAAATCCAAATGACCCATACCGTCAAAGGAGTAAATTTCATCCGCTTACAAAAAGGCCAAGTCCAAAGCACGAAATCTATTGTAAAGTAAATTTGATATAAATCACTTAAGGAGCCCGGATAATCGCAATATCCGGGCTTTTTTATGGCTTCTGATAACACGCGATGATATTTCTGTTTGATCAATTAAACCCAGAATACCTTCAAATACGTCCTTCCACTGGCAATTAATCAACTATGGAATTGGTCAAACATCGTTTTGTTTGCTCCCTTCCTCAACAAGTTAGAACATTCATTCACATGGCGAAATGGCTGAAACCTGATGGTCATGGTAAAATCTTGAAGAAATGTATCGCTATTAGACTATTTTAAGCCTCAGGTCAAACCAAATGACAATTCTGGGATTATTTTTAAATTGTTTGTAGGTCAATCGGACAGATAATATGATCTTTGCGCGCTGATTCAAACCCAGATTGCATGGCCATTCAACAAGAAGACAGTTTTAAGAAAATCACCTCTCACTGCAAGGAGTATGGATTCATTTTTCAGAGTTCTGAGATCTACGATGGTCTGAGTGCGGTTTATGATTATGGGCCTTATGGCGCTGAATTAAAGAACAATATAAAATCCTATTGGTGGAAAAGCATGGTACAAATGCAAGACCACATTACCGGGATAGATTCAGCCATCTTTATGCATCCCAAAACCTGGAAGGCTTCAGGGCATGTCGATGCATTCAATGACCCTTTGGTGGACAACAAAGATTCAAAAAAAAGATACAGGGCAGATCAATTGATAGAAGACGCCATCGAAAAAATTATTCTGAAGGCAGAAAAAGAAGTTGAAAAAGCGCGCGCAAGGTTTGGTGAAAATTTTGATGAAGCCTTGTACCGCAGCACCAACCCGAGGGTGAGTGAATACATAGCAAGGGCGCAGTCCCTAAATGAAAAGCTCAACCATGCAATGACTTCCAACAACATGGAAGAACTTAAAAATCTCATTGACGAACTTGAGATTGCAGACCCTGATTCAGGATCACGCAATTGGACGGAAGTGAGACAATTTAATTTAATGTTCAATACCCAATTGGGTAACATCGCAGGTGAAGAAGGCAAATTGTATCTGCGTCCTGAAACTGCCCAGGGCATATTTGTCAATTTTTTAAATGTGCAAAAGACCACCCGTCAAAAAATTCCTTTTGGAATTGCTCAAATTGGCAAAGCCTTTAGAAATGAAATTGTGGCGCGACAATTTATTTTCCGAATGAGGGAGTTCGAACAAATGGAAATGCAATTTTTTGTCAAGCCGGGTGAAGAAATGCAATGGTATGAGTACTGGAAAGACTATCGCATGAGCTGGCACAAAGCGCTTGGTACTCCTCATCAGAAATTGAAATTTCACAACCATGAAAACCTGGCACATTATGCCAATGCAGCGGTGGATATTCAATTTGAATTTCCATTTGGTTTTCGGGAATTGGAAGGAATTCACTCCCGTACGGATTTTGATCTGAGAAGCCATCAGGAATTATCGGGAAAAAAATTGCAATATTTTGATCCGGAACTAAATGAAAACTATACGCCTTATGTGGTAGAAACCAGCATTGGACTGGATCGAATGTTTTTAGCAATGATGAGTTTGGCTTACACGGAAGAGAATGTTCCTGATGCTGATGGACAGGAGTCTCAAAGGGTGGTCTTGAAATTACATCCTGTACTTGCACCGGTCAAATGTGCCATTCTGCCTCTTGTAAAAAACAAACCTGAACTGGTGGAGCTCGCCAAAAAAATCCACCAGCAGCTCAAACCATTGTTTATGTGTCAGTATGACGAAAAGGATGCCATTGGAAGAAGATACCGCAGACAGGATGCCATAGGTACTCCTTTTTGTGTCACCATTGATTTCGAAAGTCTAGAAGATGGCAAGGTCACTTTAAGAGATCGGGATACCCTGGAGCAAACCAGAATATCCATTGATCAAATAGGACAAACGGTGCAAGAAAAAACGGGATGGCAGCTGGTTTTTTAAAGATAAAATATTAATACCAGGCATCTTTTAAATGTTTTATTTCATGGCCGTAGGGTTCATGAAGAATCACAGACAAGAGGTCAAACCTGATTTCCCATTCATGGCCAATTAGTTCCATATAACGATTGGCTAAATCATTGAGCATCCAAAGTTTGCGTTCATTGACAAAATCCTCAGGGTTTCCAAAATAGGGATAGGTTCTTGTCTTCACTTCCACAAACACCAAAATCTCACCATCCTTGGCAATGATATCTGCCTCGGCGCGGCTCCATCGCCAATTTCTCTCCAGAATTTTGTAACCAAGAGATAGCAGATAATCCGCCGCCAATTCCTCACCCTTGTTTCCTCTTTCTTTTAAAATTGCCAATTCTTGCTAATTTTGCATCCTTCAATAAATAACAACACAGTAATGCTAAAAATGATCGAGCAATTTCCAGACACTTTGGTCAGCGGAATTCGCATTGCTCAGGATTTTAATGCCCTATTTAATAAGGATAACATAGAGAACATTTATGTATCCGGAATGGGTGGTTCCGGCATCGGTGCGGAATTTGTCTATTCGTTTGTGAAAGATGAATTAAAAATACCTTTTGCCGTCGGTAAATCGTATGATTTGCCGGCATGGGTAAATCAAAACACCCTGCTTATTCTTTCTTCTTATTCCGGCAATACTGAAGAAACCATCGAAGTACTCAAAAAAGGAATCCACCAATCCGCCAAAGTGGTTGTGATTTCTTCCGGAGGCACAATGATGCGCCTAGCCATTGAAAACAATCTTTCATTTGTAAAATTGCCCTCAGATTGGAGTTCTCCCAGAGCATGTCTTGGCTTTTCGATTGCAGCTCAGTTGGGAGTTCTATTCAAAATTGGTTTGATTTCAGAGAAAAAATGGGCAGAACTTTTGGAATGTGCAGATTTTATCAAGACTGAGTCCAGCCAGATTCAAGAAAAATCAAAAAAATTGGCTGAATCTCTGTTCGGCAAAATGATTGTCATCTATAGTTCTGAAAGAATAGAACCGGTGGCCCTGAGGTTTAGACAACAAATCAATGAAAATGCCAAAAGACTTTGTTGGCATCATGTGGTTCCTGAAATGAACCACAACGAATTGGTAGGATGGAGAAAATCAGATGATGAGCTGGCCGTTTTATTTTTATTAAATTCCGATGATTCGGATAGAATTTCTCAGAGGATGGACTTGACAAAAGATGTTGTTTCCCACTTTGCAGGTTCAGTGATCAGTTTGTTTTCCAAGGGAAAAAATACAATAGAGCGCAGTCTCTATTTGGTCCATTTGCTGGATTATGCCAGTGTTCATTTGGCATTTTTAAATGGGGTAGATCCGGTTGAGGTAAAGGTAATTGATTTTCTCAAATCAGAATTAGCAGCTGCCAAGGACTAATTGGTTCTATTTTTCTTGGGTTTTCTTTTGTCTGATTTCTTAGGTTTTCCCTTCGAATACATTTTTTGTTTTTTATCCCACAGGCCTGAATTTGGCTTTTTCTTAGGATTGCCCTTTTTGTCCAACTCGGTATGGTACTCTTCGGTAGGACAACCATATCCTCTGTTGCAGGAACTGAGGACTGCAACGGCCAAAATTAAAAAAAGAAAATACCGGAAAGAGAATCTCTGAAAAAGGTACATTATTCGGGCAAATTATTGATTTTCAAACGCAAAGCTATATATTTTTATGATGTCTGCAGAACATGAATTTTGAAAGTATCAATAAAAACAGGGGTTTGGAGCGATTTTTTTTATTAAAAAAACGAACATATTAAAAAAATGTATATCTTTGCATCATTATTAAAATACAAAAATCATCAAAAATGAACAAAGGAGATTTGATCAACAATGTAGCAAAATCTGCTGATTGTACGAAAGTACAGGCTGCTACTGCGGTAGACACTGTATTTGAGTCTATCGAAAAAGCTTTGAAAAAAGGAGATAGAGTTACCCTTGTAGGATTTGGAACTTTCTCTGTATCAGTCAGAAAAGCAAGAGAAGGAAGAAATCCGGCCACCGGTAAAACCATCAAAATTCCTAAGAAAAAAGTGGTTCGCTTTAAATCCGGTAAAGGATTGTCTGAAAAGTTGAATTAATTTTTTTAAGAAATCAAAAAAAGCCTCTCCGAAATCCAATTTGGAGGGGCTTTTTGCGTTAATTGTCCCTGATAAATGGGGCTCTCCCGCTAAAAGTTAAAAATCCAAACCCACATTTTATGACTAATTTTGGCCGTTCTAATAAAATCACCATGATGAAATCTAGCATTTTTTACATCTTATCTATTTGGTTTTCAATAAATAGCATTGTTTTTTCACAGTCCAACGACCCCGTTTTATTCACCATTCAAAATCAACCCGTCAAAGTTTCTGAATTTGAATACATCTATACTAAAAACAATGGTAAAGAGGCTGATTTTTCAAAAGCATCCTTGGAAGAATACCTGAATCTTTATATAAAATTTAAACTAAAGGTCCAGGCAGCCCGAGACATGAAGTTGGACACGATCCCCACTTTGATTAAAGAATTAGAAGGATATCGGCAACAACTCACTACCAATTATCTCAACGATAAAGAGGTCACGGATAAATTGGCAAAAGAAGTCTACGAAAGACAAAAGAAAGATCTAAAAATCAGTCATATTTTATTTAGTTTGAACAACAGCGCGACGCCTTCTGATACACTTAAGGCTTATGAAGCTGCCATGCAGGCATACCGCGAAATCATGAAATCAAAAGAATGGGATGCGGCTGTTAAAAAATATTCCAATGATCTAAATACAGCCCAGCAAGGTGGTTCTCTCGGCTGGGTTACCGCTATGTTACCGGATGGATTTTTCCATTTTGAAAACACCATCTATCAATTGAAAAAAGGAGAGATTTCCTACCCTGTAAGGTCCAGATTGGGTTTTCACCTGATCAGATTGGATGATATCAGACCAGCCCGCAGAAAAATGGAGGCTGCCCATATTCTTTTTAGAAAGAGCATCAAAGGAAAACCAGACATCCTTGCCAAAGGGAAAGTGGACAGTGCTTATCAAGTCCTCAGTAAAGGTGGAAATTTTGAGGAACTCGCCAGACTTCTCAGTGAAGACAAAACCACAAGCATGACGGGTGGCACGATCGGTTATTTTGGAATCAATCAATATGAATCCAGTTTTGAAGATGCTGCTTTTGCTTTAGAAAGAGACGGACAGGTTTCTGCCCCGGTGGAAACGAGCATTGGCTGGCATCTGATCAAGCGACTGAAAAGAGAAGAAGAATTGCCCTACGAAAGAGCCAAGAAGAAAATACAATCAGACATCAGCCGCGATAGCAGATTCAAAGAGGCGCAGGGAAGTTTGATTGGAAAAATAAAGGCAGAAGCCGGATACTCTGAAAATGCGGCTGCTCTGGATCGATTTGCTGCGGCAATGGATACCAATTTTTTTACCTACAAATGGAAAGCGCCAGAATTTGAAAAACAAGAAGAACTTGGTGCGATTGGGAATATTAAAATGACCAATACTGAATTTGCAGAATTCGTTAAATCAAATACAAGATTGAGGGTACAGGGCTCTGATGATCAGGATGTCAAGCAGGCAATCAGAAAGTTGTTTGATGAAATGGTTGCCCAAAAATGCCTTCAATATGAAGAAGGAAGACTGGAAGATAAATATCCTGAATTCAAATCCCTCATGAGAGAATACCGGGAGGGAATACTCTTGTTTGAAGCGACCAAAAATGTGGTCTGGGATAGAGCAGCTGAAGACAGCTTGGGATTGAGAATGTTTTATGAAAAAAACAAATCGAAGTACCAATGGGATGAAAGAGCAATCGTTTATTATGTGGCTATAGATACTCCAGATAACAAAATCGTGGGTAAAATTCAAAAATACATGCAAAAGAAAACAGTATCTGCGGGTCTGGATAAATTTGATCAAAAAAGAGAATTCATCTCTTTTCAGAAATCCACTGTAGAGAAAAAGAACAAGGAAACTTACGAAGGACTGGAATTTAAGAAAGCTTCCATGACAGGTTTAAATAAAAATGCATCCGGGAAAGGCTATCATTTTAAAAAAATCGAACAAATTCTACCACCCAGTACAAAAACCCTCGATGAAGCAAGAGGATTTATCATTGCGGATTATCAGGATTATCTTGAGGCACTTTGGGTGGACGAATTAAAAGCAAAATATCCGGTCAATGTAAATCAGGAAACTCTAAATGCGCTGGTAAAAATGTAATCCAATGAGATTCTACCTGTCATTTTTTTTTCTTTTTTCCTTTGCCTGTTTATTGCAAAATTGCAATGAAAAAACAGGTAATGAAAAAGAAGGAAGTGATTTTGAAGAGCCTGTACTTGCAGAGTTTGATGAACAAAAATTAAAATTGGGTCAAATTTCAGCTCTGTTTCCAGCCTTTGAAAATGAAGAAGACAGCATTCGATTTCTCTCCCAATATGTTGAAAAATGGTTAAAGGATTTGTCCTATTTAGAGAAAGCTAAGAAAGAATTGACGACTTCTCCGGAAATTGAAAGTCTGGTAGAAGATTATAAAAATTCACTGCTTCTCAATGCTTATGAAGAAAAAATCATTGCAACATCTTTAGACACTCAGGTTACCGAAAAGGAAATATTAGATTATTACAACCAAAACAAAGGAGAATATAAACTGGATGAAACCATCCTGAGATTGCTATATGTTAAAATACCAAAGTCTGCTTATGATAGCAAAGTATTCTCACCCTTGTGGAATAAACCAGATGGTCAAAATTTTAATGAGCTTCAAAAGTATTGTCAGAATAATGCGGAATTTTTTATCCTTCAATCGGATAAATGGTATAAATGGAATGACATAAATGACTTGTTGCCCACAAAGTTTATCAGTCAGAGCAGCATATTTACCGGAATGCAGAGGGAATTTGCAGATTTTAAATACCATTATTTGATCAAAATTAAAGAAGTGGTAAGGCCAAACGAACAACCGCCCATTTCATATTTTAGCATGAAGGCAGAAAAATCGATTCTGCACGACAGAAGTAAACAACTCATAGAGAAAGAAAAGACCCTTCAATACGAAAATATGCTCAATCAAAAAAGGGCCAGGCAACACATCAAATAAAATAAGTAAACCAGTAAAATAAAATAAATGCATGGTATCGTGAAACAATTGATGAAGATGAAAACATGGCTGGTGCTATTTTCAATGATCCAGATGAGCTATGCACAAAATCCAATTACTGTGGATAAGATCATTGCAAAAGTAGGCGGTGAAATAATTCTGTATTCAGATTGGAGAGATCAAATAGCATATATTTCAGAAAGACAAGGATCTATTTCTGAAGAAGAGCATTGTGAGGTTCTTGAAAATTTATTGTTTCAGAAATTTATGGTGCATCAGGCAAAGTTGGACAGTGTTGCTGTTCTGGATGAGGAGATCGAACAACAACTCTCTGCCAGAATCGATCAAATCCTGCAATACATGAACAACGATGTTTCAAAATTTGAAGAATATTATGGCCAAAGCATTGAGCAGGTAAGGAGCCGCTTCAGAGATGATTTAAAAAATCAAATGCTGAGTGAAAGACTCCAAAACAAAGTATTGGGTAATATTACGGTAACACCCAATGAAGTTCAGGAATTTTTTAGCAAAATTCCAAAAGACAGCATTCCATATTTTAGTTCTGAAGTTGAAATTTCAGAAATCATTTACAAGCCGAAGGCAAATCCAGATGAGATAAAGAATGCCAAAGAAAAACTAGAAAAAATTCTTGCAAGAATTAAAGCGGGAGAGGATTTTGAAAAATTGGCGAAAATACATTCAGACGATGTCGGCTCTGCCAAATCCGGTGGAAATTTGGGATGGATGAAGAGAGGGTCATTGGTACCACAGTTTGAAGCCGTGGCCTTTGGACTTGAAAAAGACAGCATCTCCGATATTGTTGAAACAGAATTTGGATATCACATCATTCAATTGCTGGGACGTAGAGGAAACAATATCAATACCAGACACATCCTGGTCAAGGTGCGATATACAGAAACAGATTACACCAAAGCAAATCAATATCTGGACAGCATCCGCTCCGTCATACTTCGCGACAGCATTCCCTTCGAAACAGCCGTAAGAAATTACAGTGACAAGAATTCCGAAACCTACAACAATGGAGGTCAAATATTAAATCCAAAAACAGGAAATGCCTATTTTGAAGTAGCAGACCTTGATCCTGATATTTATTTCGCCACCGATGGCTTAAAACCAGGTGAGTTGTCCAAAGTCATCGCATCTAATGAACCCGATGGTAAAAAAGTATTCAGGATCGTAAAGCTGGTTTCAAGAAGTACACCACATCGAGCAAACTTGCAGCAAGATTATCACAAAATCCAAACTGCAGCCAAAGAGATGAAAAAGAACGAACATTTTAGAATTTGGCTGGAACAAAAAATTCCGAGTGTGTATTCTTACATTGAGCCAACGATTAAAACAAATTGCCCCAATCTTCAAAATTGGGGTAATCCCAACTAGGCCATTGTTCGTTCCAATGGATTCGCAAAGATTCATACCTTTGCCATTTCTTAGAATGGTCCCGTAGTTCAACGGATAGAATGGAAGTTTCCGGAACTTCAGATAGTGGTTCGATTCCACTCGGGACTACTTTATCAATTAAAGTCTGCAGGAAGCCATTGTACCAAAAAATGGAAACACAACTCTGATATAAATATCTCAACGTGAGACATACAATGTTTGGAATTATTTAACCAAGAATAGATCCAATATAATACCCTGATCTAAATACATGAGTCCTTTTGAAGCACAGGCCTCAGAACCTTCTTCATCGGATCGATTTATATCAGACCTATTAGAAATCGATCTCTATCCATTAAATGATTCAGTCTTTATTGGTACTCTGACCCTTATCCTTATGCAATTGCATATTTCCCATGGCAAGCATTTGTCTCAGGGTTCTATCCATATTCTCCAAACTGCCATCCAAGAAAATGACATTGCCATTGCCGTGTTCTGCAAAGTTTTTAATGGCCTCTGTCCACATACTAAACATGATCAAATTGGCATCCAGGTTTGAATCTTCCATCAATTTAGCGGCGTTGCTCATTCCCTTTGCAATTTCTTCTCTGAAGGAAGCAATTCCCTGACCTCTTAATTGGGCCGCCAGTCTTTCAGATTCCGCCTCAATTTTTATGGCATTGCCATCCGCTTCAGCAGCTTTTGTTTTTGTAATCAACAAGGCTTGTCCTTCATTTTCAGCCGCTGCCTTCAAATTATGCGAAGCAACCACTTTGGCCATGGATCTCATGACTTCTTCATCAAAAGTGATGTCATTGATTTGTAAATCGATCAGATGATAACCCCAATCCTCTAAAGTTTTATCCAGATTCTCTTTGACGTTCTCGACAATTTCCCTGCGCAAAACCAAAACTTCACTTTGTCTTTTGGTGGCGACAAACGCCCGCACAGAACCTTCGATCGATCTGATCAATGCCTGCATAAAATTGCGATCGTCCAAAAACTTGAAGGCAACATTTTTAATGGTGTTCTCCTCCTGATTTAAAACGGAATACAGAAGCATGGCCGTAAAATTGACCGTTGCCTGATCCACCGTCACTGCCTGAAAACCGAGTTCAACGCTTCGGTTTTGAATGGAAATTCTTCTGTGAATCACTTCAATCAGTGGAATTTTTACGTTGAGTCCCGGCGAAAGCAATCTCCTGTATTTTCCAAATACGGTGATCACAGCGACCGTACCTTGTTTGACGGTAACCAATGAAAAAAATAAAACGATGATAAAAAGTGAAAATAAAATCAGTGTAACCGGATCCATATTTTTAATTGTTTAAATTGATTTAACACAAATATTTTCCTTCGATGGGCAATCTACGGCCCAATCCAAAAGCTTTGGAAGAAACTCGCAAAACAGGTGGTGACTGATGCCTTTTAAATTCTGCCATATTCACAAGTCTCAATGATTTGATCACCACCTCTTCCTGATATCCCATGGCCACGATTTCTTCAGGTCCCTTTTTGTTTTCAATGTACTGAAACAATATTGGATCCAGAATAGAATAATCCGGTAAGGAATCACTGTCTTTCTGTCCAGGTCTTAATTCTGCAGAAGGAGCTTTCTGAATGGAGTTCAGAGGAATTCTGATTTTATTTCTGTTGACATGATTGGCAAGTTGATACACTTCCGTTTTGTACACATCCGCCAGGACTGCGATTCCACCACAAAGATCCCCATACAAAGTACCGTAACCTACAGCCATTTCACTTTTGTTGGTGGTGTTCAACAAGATGTATTTGAATTTATTGGAAAAAGCCATGAGCAACATGCCTCTGATTCTGGCTTGAATATTCTCTTCCGTCACATCTTCCTTCAATCCTTCAAACCAGGTCGAAAGGCTTGACTTAAAAGATTCATAATGATCTTTTATTGGAATTATTTCATGCGAAATTCCCAGATTACGCACCAATTCCAAGGCATCATCCAGGGAGCCTCTGGAAGAATAGGGTGAGGGCATCAACAAACCCTTTACATTTTCAGGACCCAGGGCATCGGCCGCGAGTACTGCGGTCAAAGCGGAATCGATTCCACCTGATAATCCAAGAATGGCCTTTTTGAAACCCAATTTGTGAAAATATTCGCGAATGCCCATCACCAGAGCCCTGTACATTAGATCTGTTTTATCCTTGGGCTGTTCTGATTTTTTACCTCCTTTCACAACATCTTCCAAATCGTAGGTGCGAAGGCAGGCTTCAAAATAAGGCATTTCATCATAGCATTGACCATCTGGAGACATAACTACACTACCCCCATCAAAAAGAATCTCTGTTTGCCCACCATAATTATTGACATAAAACATTGGAATCTTGTATTGTTCCACATTGGCTTTAATCGTGTGTATTCGATTGGCCGGATGATCAAAACTAAATGGGGAGGCGGAAAGATTTAAAATAAAATCCGGATTCTGATTGATGACATGGTCCAAAGGACAAATGCTGTACATGGGATTGTTGTTGCCCAGATTCCAAATATCTTCACAAATGGTAATGGCAATTTTCTTCCCTTTGAAATGCACCAGACTAAATTCTCTGGCGGGTTCAAAATAGCGATATTCATCAAAAATATCATAATTTGGCAACAGCGCTTTATGGGCCAGCATCTGGATTTTTCCATTTGCTAAAAAAAAAGCAGAATTGTACAAATCCTTGCCTTCTAGGTTGGGATTGACGGTAGGTGCCCCGACCACAATGGCCAAATTATGGCTTAGGTCACAAAGATTTTTAACCACTTCCATGGATTTTCTGATAAAATCTCTGAATTCCAAAAAATCCCTTGGTGGGTATCCACAAGTTGCCAACTCGCTAAAACAAATCAGATCTGATTCTTCCTTCAAGGCAGTCAGGATTGCATCTTTCATGAGTTGCAAATTGCCATCAAAATCACCTATTCTGAAATTGAGTTGGGCCAAGGTAATTCGCATGCCATCGGGTTATACTGGCAAAGATAGTCAAACGGAATTATAAGCAGCTATCTAAAAAATATCGCAACCATCGAACCATTTCTATTGATAAGAATAAAATTATCCCTGCTTATTATAGCAAACAATCGCGCGCAAGGAGTTAATTTTGGGCCTGCTCTATGGAAGGATTTTTAGTATCAGCCAGAAAATACAGACCTCTCAAGTGGTCTGATGTCATCGGTCAGGAACATATTTCCCGGACCCTTAAAAACGCATTGTCCAAATCACAGGTCGCTCATGCCTTTTTGTTTACAGGACCCAGAGGCGTGGGAAAGACCACCTGCGCAAGAATTCTGGCCAGGGTATTGAACTGTGAAAATCCGTCAGCAGATTGGGAGTCATGCAATGAATGTGTGACATGCAAAGCTTTTCAAGAGAATAACTCATTCAACATCATTGAACTGGATGCAGCATCCAACAATGGAGTGGACGATATGCGTTCGCTGGTGGAGCAAGTGAGGTATCAACCCCAATATGGTAAATACAAGATTTACATCATTGATGAGGTGCACATGTTGACCACGGCCGCTTTCAATGCATTTCTTAAAACCCTTGAAGAGCCACCCCCTTATGCCAAATTTATTCTGGCGACTACCGAAAAGCACAAGATCATTCCAACCATCTTAAGCAGATGTCAGGTTTATGACTTCAGGAGAATCCAAGTCAAAGACATCATCGCGCAACTTCTAAAAATTTGTGAAACAGAGGGTATTACTGCGGAAACCGAGGCGCTTTATCTGATCGCGCAAAAAGCAGATGGGGCCATGAGGGATGCTCTATCCATTTTTGACAGAATGACAAGCTTTGGTGGTAAAACATTGAGTTATCAGGATGTGCTGGATAATCTGAATGTTCTGGATCAGGATTATTTTTTCCGATTTTATGATGCATTTATTGGTGAAAACACAAACCAGGCATTGCTTTTGTTTGATGAGATTCTCAGGCTTGGTTTTGACCCTGAAGTATTGCTGGAAGGACTCGGCTCCCATGCGCGAAATCTGCTTGTTTGTCAGGACGATCAACTGATGACCCTTTACGATGGCAGTGAAGAATCCAAACAGCGGCTTTTCGAACAGGGAAAAATTTGCAATGATTCTTTTTTAATGACTTGTCTTGGGATGATCAATGAAGCAGAGATCAATCTCAGCCTTTCCCGCAACAAAAGATTACATATTGAAATATTGCTGGCCAGGATTTGTCAAATGCAGCGTTTCGAAAAAATCGAAGTAAACCCAATTCCTGCCTTTGACCTTGAAAAAAAAACTCATGATCCCAACCATGGTGTAGTTCAAGAGCCTTTGCCTCCTTTGTCTTCAAGCATTTCGACCATCCAGGAAAGCAATTCTACTCCAACAACACCTCCAAAGATTGAGCATGGTCAAAAAACAAATCAAAATAAAGATACTTCCTCTCTCGGACTCATTCCAAAACTGGGTAGCATCCATCAATTAAAAGAAAAGATAGCCAAAGAAGAAAAAGAAAAAGCAGAAAACAAAAAAGAATTCAATGCTGAAAACGTCGATATTTTTTGGCAAAATTGCATTTCAGAACAAAAATCAAGTTCGCTACTTGTCTATATGAAACAAGCGAAAGTAATGACAGATCAACTGTCCATTCGATTTTTGGTAGGATCTGTTTTGTCACAGGAAGCCCTGCGAAAAGAAATTCAGCTGGAGCAAAAAATCAGCGATTTTTTTAAAGAGAAAGACATCAAGGTATCGGTGGAAATCGATCCTGAAATGGCTCAAAGAGAAGAAATGACCAAGCCTAAAAAATTGCTTACTGCCAAAGAAAAACTGGAGCTGATGGTCAATGCAAATCCCCTGGTTGAAGAAACGATCAAAATGTTTGAACTTAGATTGGATGAGGACTAATCTGGATGTCAACATTTTCATTTTTTCATAACCTTTATTTTAAAATGGTAGCTGTATTAGAAAAAACAAATTCATTTTGAATGCATCAAGTTTCGTTGTATTGTAAACCATTTGAGCAATTAAGTCCTTCAGAATTGTACAAAATCCTTCAACTAAGGACACAGGTTTTTGTAATTGAGCAAAATTGCATTTATCTGGATTTGGATGACAAAGATCAATTATCATCCCATGTATGGCTTGCCGGGAAGGATGGTCAAATATTGGCATACGGACGCGTGATCCCTCCCGGGGTTTCTTATGAAGAATATGCATCTATCGGTAGAATTGCATCTGCTTTACCCACCAGAAGAGAGGGCTGGGGTCGCAAAATTTGTAAGGAATGCCTTAGTGAAACTGAAAAACAGTTTCCCGGAATTCCCATAAAAATTTCTGCACAATCGTATTTGATACCTTTTTATGAGTCTTTTGGATTTGTTGCAAAAGGGGAAGATTATTTGGAGGACAATATACCACATCGCGCCATGGTCAGAAAATCTTTGCCGCCATCTGTCGGATAGCAAATTAATATTTAATATATTCAACCTTGATTTTCAAGATTTCATAACTTTTTATTAGCTTTGCGCTCAATATGTCATTCAAGGGTCGAATATTAATTACCGGTGCTGCCGGCTTTATTGGATCACATCTGTGTGATCGCTTTTTAGCTGAAGGCTACCAAGTGGTGGGGATGGATAATTTGCTAACCGGAAATCTCGATAACATCGATCACTTGTTCAAAGAAAAAGCTTTTGAGTTTTACCACCACGATGTGAGTAAGTTTGTTTTTGTACCCGGGCATTTGGACTATATTTTGCATTTTGCATCTCCGGCATCCCCCATCGATTATTTAAAAATGCCCATCCAAACTCTTAAGGTAGGTTCTTTGGGCACCCACAATTTATTGGGTTTGGCAAAAGGAAAATCAGCCAGAATTCTTATAGCATCTACTTCGGAAGTATATGGTGATCCTTTGGAGCATCCACAAAAAGAATCCTATTGGGGAAATGTAAATCCCATTGGTCCAAGAGGCGTGTACGATGAGGCGAAAAGATTTCAAGAAGCAATTACCATGGCATATCATCGATACCATGGACTTCAGGTTAGAATTGTCAGAATATTTAATACGTACGGACCAAGAATGCGGGTTGAAGATGGAAGAGTCCTTCCCGCTTTTTTCTCCCAGGCAATCAAAGGTGAAGGTTTAACTGTTTTTGGTGATGGAAGTCAGACAAGATCCTTTTGTTATGTGGACGACTTGGTAGAAGGTATTGTCAGATTGCTTTTTAGCAATTATCATTTGCCCGTTAATCTTGGAAATCCACAGGAAATCACCGTATTGGATTTTGCCAAAGAAATTATCCAATTGGTTGGAAATCCAAAAGCCCACATTGTTTATCAATCACTCCCGGAAGACGATCCGAAGCAAAGGCAACCCGACATCAGCCTTGCGAAAAATATCCTTGGATGGGCCCCCAAGTTTGATAGAAAGGAAGGTTTGCGTTTGACTTACGAATATTTTAAAAAAGTTGTACAAGCGAAATGAATCAAAATATTGAAAAAAGAATTCTGATTACTGGTGGTGCCGGTTTTATAGGTTCCCATCTGGTAAGAAGATTGGTCCATCAATATCCAATGTACAAGATAATCAATTTGGATGCCCTCACCTATGCAGGAAATCTTGCCAATTTGAAAGACATTGAATCAAATTCCAATTACAAGTTTATTTTGGGAGATATAAGGGATATTGGTTTTATCAAAAACGTTTATCTCAAAGAAGGCATCACTGATATCATACATCTTGCGGCAGAATCTCATGTTGATCGCTCCATCTCTGATCCATCCTCTTTTGTCCAAACCAATGTATTGGGTACAGCCAATTTGCTGATCGCTTCCATCGATGCCTGGAAGGAGAACTATCCTGCACATAGATTTCATCATGTGAGCACAGACGAAGTTTTTGGCTCTTTGGGTCCTGAAGGTAAATTTACAGAAACAACTCCATACGATCCCCGCTCGCCTTATTCCGCCTCAAAAGCCGGATCAGATCATCTGGTAAGGGCTTTTGGTCACACCTTTGGTCTAAATACAGTCATTACCAACTGTTCCAATAATTATGGGCCGAATCAATTTCCAGAAAAATTAATGCCTCTCATCATTAGAAACATTATTTTATCAAAACCACTTCCGGTCTATGGCAAAGGCGAAAACATCCGCGATTGGTTGTGGGTAGAAGATCACACCGAAGCCATCGATCTTGTTTTTCACAAAGGTATTTCTGGACAGACTTACAATATCGGAGGTAACTCAGAAATGAAAAATATTGACATTGTAATGACTTTGTGTGAATTGGGCGATGAACTGCTCCAAAGAGTTCCCGGAACTTCAAAACAGCTTATTCAATTTGTCAATGACCGACCTGGCCATGACATGAGATACGCCATTGACATCTCAAAAATAAAAAATCAACTAGGCTGGAATCCAAAAATAGAAATAAAACTTGGGCTTCGAAAAACTTTTCTATGGTACCTGAACAACAATGATTGGTTGGATTCGGTCACAAGTGGTGACTATATGGAATTTTATAAAAAACATTACTCAATTTAAATTTTCGTTCATGAAAACATGGATGATTTTGCTGTTTTTTCTCCCATTCATACCAGTTGTACCCAATTTTGCACAAGGTATTCCAATGAATTCTCTGGAACAAAAAGCCATCGCCAGACTAAATGAAAAAGGAATATCGCTGGATGAATTCAAAGAAAGATTATTGTCCAAAGGATTGGATTATGAGCAATTATCAAAACTTGATCCAAGCGAATTTCAAAATTATGAGCAAGAAATTAATCAAGTGATTCTTGAACTTGAATCGGAACACAAGCTGATTGAAAAGCGCAAAGCTCCTTCCGCCATCGCTCAAAAACCGATAGATCCTGTTGAGTCAAGTGAGCTAAGTAAAAGTGAAAAAAAAGAAGTCGGGTCCAATGTTAGAAAGGACAGCATCATTTTTCAGGACAGTATTTCAAAAATTTGGGGTCATCACTTATTTCATCCTGTAAACGATGCAAATTTCATACATGCTACCAATGAAAAGGTGCCGGATCACTATATCCTCGGTCCAGGTGACAAGGTAACGATCAACATTTGGGGAATCAGTCAGCTCAATGAGGTGTATGAGATAGGTCAGGATGGTTACATCAATCCTACCAGAATGCCAAGACTATTTTTAAAAGGCTTGAATCTTGAAAAAGCCAAAAAAGTGGCTGCTTCCGGATTCAGAAATTTTTACCAGTTTAAGGACAACCAATTTGATTTGAGTTTAAATGCATCCCGCGTGATACAGGTCAACATCATTGGAGAAGTGAAAAAACCGGGTGCCTATAATTTGTTGGCAAAAAATCATGCGGTCAACGCACTTTTTAAAGCCGGTGGGATTAGTCACATAGGATCCGTAAGGAATATAAAAATACTTAGGAAAGGTAAAGAAATTCATTTGGATTTGTACAAATATCTGACCGATCCATCCGTAGAAAAAGATTTTTACTTAGAGGAAAATGACTACATTTTGGTGCCTGTGATATCAAAGATTGTCGGGATCATGGGTGCGGTTAACAGACCTGCTTACTATGAATTAAAGAAAGAGGAAGACCTTGTTCAATTGATTCAATTGTCGGGTGGTTTGAAGGAAAATGCGGTCAAAAAATCCATGCAAATTGACAGGTTTGATCTGGATAAAAAGATCCGTTTGGAGGCTCCATATTCTGAGATAATAAGCTTGAACAAAAAATTTCCGTTGGTACATGGCGATCTCATAACTGTTGCAGAAATTAAAAATTTGACCGAAAATTATGTGAAAGTAAGTGGCGCTGTCAGGGCTGAAATGTCATTTGGTTTTCAAAATGGCTGGAAAGTCTCTGACCTTTTAGCGAAAATTGAACCAACTTCACAAGCAGATTTTAAGAATAGTTATCTCCTCAGATACAATCCCGACAATTCTGTTTTCCTTATACCTGTTAGACTGGAGGAAATCAGAGATGGCAAATCTGCATTTGATGTTACGCTCAAATCCGGTGATGAGTTGGTTTTGAAAAAATTGGAAGAATTCACTGACAAAAGTTTTGTCCATACATCCGGCGCCATTCGAAATCCGGGAAAATATGACATTGACGCCAATGGATTAACGACGGTAAATGATTTACTGACCTTATCCGGTGGAATAAAAGATAATGCATGGAAATATGCCTATTTGTTCAGAGTGGATTCTGTCAATAGAACCAGATCAGAAATTATAAGAATCGATCTGCAAAAATTGAATCAAAAAGATCAAAATCCAATCCTGCACAAGTTTGACTCATTGGTAGTTTTAACAGAAGAAGGGTTCAGCTTAAATGCCTTTGTAGACATTTCCGGTGCGGTCAAGAAACCCGGAAGGTACAAATTTGCCAAAGGAATGTCGAGCTTTGATCTCATATCCTTGGCACAAGGATTTACTTACGATGCAGCACCCAGAAACATTGAAATTTTCAGAGTCATCATGACCGATGGAAGTCCCACCAAAACAATGGTGATTAACTCACAAACCGAAAGAAACCTATCAAATCCTTCCACCGGGACAATATTAGAACCTTTTGATTTTGTGGTAGTGAGAAGTCAACCACTTTTTACCTTCCAAAATATGATCAGGATAGATGGAGAAGTGCTCTTTCCGGGTGAATATGCATTGCTGAAGCCCAATGAAAAAGTCAGCGATGTCATCCGGAGAGCAGGAGGACTTACGCCAGAAGCATTTACCCAGGGCGCCACACTTTTTAGAACTGAAGAGGAAACCGGCTATGTAGTCATGGACATGGATCATGCCCTCGAAAATTATATGTCCAGATACAATTTTATTTTAAAAAATGGAGATGTGATTTCAATACCCAAGCAAAAAGATCTGGTGAGAATCGCAGGTGAAACCAATGTCCGTAATTTTTATCCCGACAAAATGATTGCATCTGACCAATCGATTGCTGTCGCGTACCACCAAAATAAAAGAGCCAAATACTATATCAACAAATATGGAGCAGGTGTCAATGAACAGGGTGATCTCAATAGAATAACCGTCGAACATGCCAATGGAAGAGTAGAGAAAACAAGAAAGTTCCTCTTCGTAAGATTTACACCAAGGGTGCACAAAGGTTCTGTCATACTGGTGGGTCCTAAACCCATTAAAAAGGAAAAGGCAAGAAAAGAAAAAAATGAAGCCGTCGATTGGGAAAAAGTATTGACCAAAACATTGACAGCCACAACAGCCATCTTTACCATGGTTTTGACTTACAATAGTATTGTAAAATAATTCTATAAGATTCTCAAACTATTTTTTCAATCTCCCTCAGAGATGTTTGAAAATAATCCCCGCTTAGAACAGGTCCGTGGTGGTATTTTCGATACCAGGTCAATTGCCGCTTTGCATAATTTCTGGTGTGCTGTTTTATTTTAACAATGGCTTCATCCAAGGTCCATTCACCTTTTAGGTGCTTTATTATTTCAGAATATCCCACCGTATTCATGGAGGAATGGTTCCAGTATTTCTCTAGTCGTGAAGTCTCGTCCAATAATCCCCGGTCGATCATCATCTCCACCCGTTTGTTGATTCTTTCATAAAGGAGTTCTCTCTTCTGTTCCATCAAAAAATGTACAATATTGAAATCCGGGGTGACCGTCTTTGCTTTTAAAAAACTGGAAAATGTTCTACCCGTGGAATGAATCACGGACAAAGCCCTGATCAAACGCTGTGGATTTCTCAAATCTACTTTGGCAGCATATTCAGGATCCAATTTTTGCAATTCATCCGAGAGATGACCCACACCTTCCACTTTCATTCTTTCATTCAAATGAAATAGGACTGAGGAATCAATTTCAGGAAAGGGATCCAAACCCTCCATCAAAGCCTTCACATAAAATCCTGTCCCTCCGGTCAGGAAAACAAGATCATTTTTTTGAAACAATTCCTTCAGTATTCCATTGGCATCGGTCAGGTATTGTCCGACACTGTATTTGCATTCAATACCGACGTGGCCAATTAAATAATGCGGAACTCTCTCCAACATCCATGGGTCCGGTTTGGCAGTGCCTATGTCCAGCCTTTGGTAGACCTGACGACTATCAGCAGAAACAATGGAGGTTTGAAATTTGGAAGCCAACTCAAAAGCCAGTTGTGATTTGCCGGACGCTGTTGGCCCAGAAAGAATAATCAGGGTTTTAGACATTGATAAAAACAACCAAAGCTTTTATTTCAATTCACTTAAGTCAGAGCAAAATTAGTGTAATTTTGCGGCCAGATGTTATACCGTATCTTTAAAATAATAGTTGGGGCTGCCTTTCGATTCTATTTTAGAAAAATAACCATCATTGGTCGAGAAAATATTCCTGACAAAGGCCCCTTATTAATGTTGTGCAATCACCCAAGTTCATTTATGGAAGCCATGTTGCTGGCTTGCTTTCAACATAGAACCCTGCATTTTTTAGTGAGAGGAGATATGTTTGAAAAAAAATGGCTCAAGCCCATTTTGACACTGACAAACCAGATTCCGATCTTTCGAAGAAGAGATGGTTTTGAAAAATTGCGAAACAACCGAAGTACATTTGAATACTGTTTTGACATTCTGTCACAAAACAAGGCGGTACTTATTTTTCCGGAGGCCAACACATCGATGGTGAGGTATTTGCGCCCTTTACAAAAAGGAGCTGCAAGATTGGCAATAGGCACATTGACCGAAAGAGAAGTTCGCGAATTAACGGTGATCCCATGTGGTGTTAATTTTAGAAATATTCTAAAAAGCGGAGATGACGCACTGGTGATCTTTGGCAAAGGTATATCGATCCGCAATTTTTTGAACAACCATCCCGCAAATAGCGAACAACTTGAAAAATTAACACAATTGTTTACAGATGAAATGGATCAGGTGGTATTGAGTATACCGGAAGGTCTCTCCGTGGAATTGTACGATCAATTATGCGATATTGTATGGCCCAAAAATTTAAATAAATTAATAGGTCAGGAACTAAAAACATGGCATGATTCTACCATTCAAGCCATGCAAAAACAGGAAAACAATTTAATAAAATTAGTCACAGAATACACGGATCAAAATAGAAAAATAAGGGAATTGGAATTTTACCATAAAAATTCTTTTTTGATCAGACTGGGCCATCAGTTGGGTCTGTTTTTAGCTTTTATTTTTGGAATACCGGGATTTGTATTGTTTTGCATTCCTTTGGCGCTGGGAAGATGGTTTGGTGTCAAAAAAATAAAAAGCAAAGAATTTATTCCACCGGTGAGACTTGCTGTAACAATTCTGTTGGTTCTGATCGAGCTTATCCTGCTCTTTTTCATCGGATACGCCTTCTTACCGGCTCACACCGTATTATTGATTCTAATGTGCAGTCTTATTTCTCTTTACCTAATGGTGTACTTTATCCAACACTTCCCCGATAAAAAAGCATCATTGTCTCCTGGATTAAAAAAAATAAAAAAAGAACATCAGTTGCTCAGGATGCAGATTGTTGAACTCGTGCGCTACAATTAAAGCAGATCCTTAAGGCTTTGATACCACTCCTTCCAATCGGGACGTTTTTTTAAAACTGTCTCGTTGTACTCCTGCAAGACAATACTTTCATCCTGATCAACTTGTTGCATTGTATGAATTAGGACCGGTGCAATCTGGTTTGCGGTCAGTTTGTTTTGATTAAAATAATGAGACTGGATTCTTGCATGATGCAATATAGAGATGGCTTCTGCAGGACTCAGGTGCGATTTGCTGGATCTGATCTTCTGTTTACCATCCAACGTTTTTCCTTGTCTCAATTCTCTGAACAGGATCACAAGTTGTTCCAATTGTTTTTTCTGGACTTCGGGCAGATCAATGTTCAACATTTTTTGCATATCAAGCACACGATAATTCACAATGCTGATTTCATCTTCTATTGAAGCTGGCAGTGGCATGACCACTATGTTAAATCTGCGCTTTAGTGCCGCTGACATTTCATAAATTCCCCGATCCTGATCGTTGGCGGTGGCAATAAGATTAAATCCCTGTCTGGCATGCACCTGCAGATTTATTTCAGGTATGGGTAATATTTTTTCAGAAAGAATAGTCATCAATGCATCCTGGATCTCAGTTGGAATTCTGGTCAACTCCTCGATGCGCGCTATTTTTCCAAGAGTCATTGCCCTCATCACTGGAGAAGGGACCAAAGCTTCTTCTGAAGGACCTTTTGCAATCAGTGAGGCATAATTCCAGCCATAGCGCAACTGATCTTCGTTCATGCCTGTTGTCCCCTGCACCAACAAACTTGAATCACCCGAAATGGCTGCTGTCAAGTGTTCTGCGACCCATGTTTTTGCGGTACCCGGAATTCCGATAAGCAATAAAGCACGGTCTGACAATAAAGTAGCAATGGCCAATTCTATGGTTTGTTTTGATCCAAAATACTTGGTACTGATCTGCGTGCCATCTGCCAGTTTTCCGCCCAATAAATAAGTAAGTACAGAAAATGGAGACATTCGCCAGCTTTTTGGTTTCTGGTGTTTCTCATTCCGAATCAAAGCGTCCAGTTCGTGGGCAAACTGATTTTCTGCAAAAGGTCTTACAATCTCAAGGTCCATGATTATTTTTGATGATTTGCAATAGGATAAACCAGCTGCATACTCCAAGCCTCTGCCTTCTTGTCAAACAAAGATTTGGTTTTGGCCCATGTTTCTCTAAAAAAATCAGAATCGCGGTATGCATTCAAATCCTCCTCTGATTGCCAAATGCTGTAAGTCAAAAATTGATTGGTATGAATTGGATCCCTCATTAAAGATACGCTCATGCACCCATTGAATTTTTCAATTACAGCCTCACTTTGATTAAACAATTCCACAAATTCTTCTGCTCCGCGATCTGTAAAATACATTCTGACAAACCTGTGAATCATTCGAATACAATTTGTAAAATATCTTCTCGCTTTAAATCCAAAGTATTGGCTGCATGTCCGCCGCACAAGGCGAGAATCATATATCCGGCGTGGTTGAAATAGCTGTAAAAGCTTCCGTTTTCTGCATTGGTTTCTCCCAGGTAAAAATCTGAAACTTTTTGCTGACTGGAGGTCTGAAAGGAAAATTTTTTCTGCATCGCAACTTCTTCAAATGGCTTTTGACGTATGTTCAAAATCAAATTGCCGTAATGATCCACTGAGGCAACTCTGGCCTGAATCCGGTCCTTTTGGTACACAGGGGAAACATTGAATCTGATGATTGGGTTTTCACATTCATCATACATCAATTCACCATCCTGACTTTCTATAATTACTTTGATGGCAGATGCTATCCGGTCCCTGAATTCATAAGAATCATCACTGATCCGATATATTTTTTCTGGCTGATCCAAACCCACCAATAAACCAAGTAGCCCATTGTCCGGTACTATAAAATAATGATTTTGAAATTGGGCCAACAAGATCCCCCGATCAAAACCCGCATTAAAAACCCAAACTACGTGGATGGAACCAGCAGGAAAGAATAAGAATGCATTGGTGCAAACAAATGCGGCTTCAACCAGATCGAAGGGACTTATTTGATGACTGATGTCAACAAGTTCAATGGAGTGATTATTGCTTAGGATCCTCGCCTTCAAAGCAGATGCCCGGTAATCATTGGTCCCGAAATCTGAACAAATACTGACAACAGTTGGCTTTGTGTGGATTGTCATTGGATTTACGATTAATTGATACAGGATTTGTTAAATAGTCAGCGACATCCTGTAAATTTGTCTTCCATTAAACTAAAATATCGTTCATTTGGTTTGTATTTTAATCACTTAATATTTTAAAAGGAAAAAATTTGACCCAAAGCGAAATTATTCTCAACATTGAGAACATCGATCCCCTTGATTTACTTGGTGAAAACAATTCAAAGCTCAATATCCTGAGAAAGGCTTACCCGGATATACTCATAAGCTCAAGGGGAAGCCAGCTGAAGATTTCTGGCAGGAAAAAAGACACCCAGGAAGTCAAGGATAAAGTGGAAACCATGGTCCGCCTGATTAGAGATCATAAAGAATTGACCGCCCAAACCATTGAAGACCTCATCCAGGGTACAAATCCATACCAGCAGCAAAGCACCTATCAGGACAACCGCCATATTCTTCTGCACGGTCGTGAAGGAAAAACCATCTATGCGAAAACAAAAAATCAGCTTCTGATGGTACAGGCGGTGGAGGAAAATGACGTGGTTTTTGCCATTGGACCTGCAGGCACAGGAAAAACCTATACTGCTGTCGCATTAGCTGTTAGGGCACTAAAAAATAAGTTTGTTAAAAAAATTATCCTCACCCGGCCGGCGGTGGAAGCGGGCGAAAATCTAGGTTTTTTACCCGGCGATCTAAAAGAGAAAATCGATCCTTATCTAAGGCCTCTGTACGATGCACTGGATGATATGATTCCGGCCGAAAAACTCGAACAATATATTCAAAACAGGGTGATTGAGATTGCACCGCTTGCCTTTATGAGAGGACGAACCCTGGACAATGCTTTTATCATTCTGGATGAAGCACAGAATTCTTCAACCCTTCAAATGAAGATGTTTTTGACAAGACTCGGCCCGACTGCCAAATGCATCATCACCGGAGACCTTTCTCAGATAGACCTGCACTACCGACAAATCTCAGGCTTAAAACAGGCGGCCAATATTCTGGGGAAAATCAGGGGAATTACCACCGTCCATCTGAGTGTGGATGATGTAGTGAGACACCGACTGGTCAAAGATATCCTCAGAGCTTACGACGAGCTGAATCAAAGAAAAGAATTGTCTAAATCTGAAAAACAAGAAGAGGAATGAAAACTTCCACCGTTTATTATCAAGGAGACATTCGGACGCAATGCACGCATCTGAGAAGTGGACAAATCATCCAAACCGATGGCCCCATTGACAATTATGGCAAGGGTGAGGCTTTCTCACCGACAGATCTGGTGTCCACGGCACTTGGTGCCTGTATGCTTTCCATTATGGGTATTGCCGCAAAAACCCACGAAATTGACATGGATGGGACCAAAGCCGAAGTTCTCAAAATTATGGCGGAAAATCCAAGAAGGATTGCGAGAATTGAAATTGATATTTATATGCCGGCTCAGCACTATACGGACAAACAAAAAGCAATATTGACCCACGCCGCAGAGAGCTGCCCGGTAGGAAGGAGCCTTCACCCGGCTGTCGAACAAGCTTTAGTCATTCATTGGTAATTCCACTTCCAGCTTTTTCAATTCGAAAGAAAACCTCGGTGAATCATTAATGCTTTCCGATCCGGATCCTTTCCGCGAAATTTCCGATATGCTTCTGATTCGTCGATGGTTCCACCAACACTAAATACATAATCATACAGCCTCTTGCCCACTTCCTTATCATAAGGACCCTTTGCTTCTGCAAACGCTTGATATGCATCCGCACTGATCACATCTGACCACAAATAGCTATAATATCCAGCGGAATATCCATCGTCTGAAAATATATGTCCAAAATGCGGAGTCCTGTGTCTCATGACAATTTCTTTTGGCATTCCCAGTTCGGCAAGTGTTGTTTTCTCAAATGCATCCGCATCGATGTCTTGCTCACCTGCCAAATGTAATTTCATATCGATCAATGCACTTGCCAGATACTCAACAGTGGCAAAACCTTGATTAAACTTGGACGCTTTTTGTATTTTCTCCAAAAGATTTGCTGGCATTGGCTCTCCGGTTTGGTAATGCAAAGCGTATTTTTGAAGAATCTCTGGTGTGGAAAGCCAACGCTCCAAAATTTGTGAAGGAAACTCAACGTAATCCGTTGCTACATTTGTCCCGGATAAAGATGCATAGTTGACATTGGAACACAATCCGTGCAGGGCGTGGCCAAATTCATGAAAGAGTGTTTCTGCATCTTCCCAGGATATTAATACCGGCTCATTTTCTTTTCCCTTGATAAAATTGCTGTTGTTGGACACGATGGTTTTGATATCACCATTGAATTTTTCCTGCTCCCTGTAAGCTGTCATCCAAGCACCCGAACGCTTTCCTTTGCGCGCGTAAGGATCAAAATACCATAATCCAACCAGATCATTGCTTTCTGTATTACTGACCTTATAAACCGTAACATCAGGATGAAATACTGGCACATCTTCAATATTATCAAACTTTAAATGAAACAATTCGCCGGCCATAAAGAACATACCTTCTCTCAGTTTATCCAATTGGAGATATTGTTTCACTTCATTTTGATCCAGATCATATTTTGCCTTTCGTACCTTTTCAGCATAATACCGATAATCCCATGCCTCTATTTGTATATTGTCTTTATTTTGGTCGGCTATTTTCTGCATATCCGCCACTTCTTCCTTCACCCTTTGTACGGCATAAGGCCAGACGGATTCCAACAAAGACAAAGCTTTTTCTGGAGTTTGGGCCATTTTGTCGGCGAGTCTGAGATGAGCGTGGGTCTGATATCCCATTATCTTTGCCCTCTGTGCTCTCAACTTTAATATTTGTGGAATAATCGCATTGTTGTCGTTTTGATCTCCATTGTCACCGCGGTTGATAAACATCCTCCATACTTTTTCCCGCAAACTTCTGTTGTGTGCAAAACTTAAAAATGGTTCTACTGCAGAACGCGTATTGGATATCAACCATACTCCTTTTTTGCCTTTGGCTTCTGCTGCTTTTGCAGCTGCAGCTTTCATATTATCGGGCAAACCATCCAGGTCTTTTTCATCTGTTATTTCAACAAATTTCTCCGTTTCATCGGCCAAAAGATTTTGAGAAAATCTGGTGAATAGTCCTGCCAATTTTTGATTGATTTCCGCCACCTTCTTTTTTGATTCTTCATCCAGTTTTGCTCCGGCCAAACTAAAATTGTTGTAATACCTCCACAACAATCTCTTCTGCTCAGCATTGAGACTGGATTGATCTGCCTGATAGACTGCTTCAATCCTATCAAACAAGGCTTTGTTTTGGATCACAGAATCGTTAAAACCAGCAAACCGTGGTTCTAAAATTTGTTGAATGGAATCCAATTCATCGGATGCCATGTTGCTGGTCCAAACATAAAAAACAGCCTGTAATCTCTTAAATGCAGAACCTGTTTTTTCAAGCGCTTCAATCGTATTTGCAAAACTGGGTTTTTCTGATTGATGGGCAATGGAGTCTATTTCCAAAGCCTTTTCCTGCAAAGCAACTTCAGCTGCAGGTATAAATTCCTGAATATCTATCTGATCAAAAGCTGGAACTCCTCCATAAGGTCCTTCCCATTCTTTTAAAACCTTGTACTCCAATTTCATTTTATTATTTTTTTTGTCACACAGGACATCCCAATCGCTAAAAAAAACCACAATCCAAACAACATTCCTTATGTTAGCAATCGACTTTGCTTAGGTGAATAATAGCCATTTCAAAATCCTTATTGGGTATGTCTTACACCAATTGTCTATTTCGAAACAAAGGTAATGATTCCCTTCAGATTTATTTGGCAAGACCCATACTAAATGACCTAAAGCCAAATCAAGATGTTGAATAATACCAACTGCTTTAAAAAAATTGTCCTCACCATGGTATTGCTCTTTGTCTTAGTTTTGCCCAAGAATCCATTCTATATGAAATCTGAACAGGAATCAATCTCAATTTCAGCCGCAGATCATAAAAATTTTCTGAATAAATCGGAATTATCAACCAAAGAAGAATGCAATCATCTGGCGAGGATTCTCCGTTTTCATGAGCATCAATATTATGTATTGGACAACCCCCTGATATCCGATTACGAATACGACCAACTCTATAAACTCTTGGAGCGTACTGAAAGCGATCATCCTGATTGGATCAGTCCTGATTCACCCACCCAAAGGGTATCTTCCGATCTAAGATCAAGTTTTAATTCCGTTGCCCATCTAAGTCCAATGCTCTCATTGGACAATACTTATAATTTGGAAGATTTGATCGAATTTGACAAGAGGATCAAAAAACTTTGCAATGTTCCTGAAACGGAAAACCTGGAATATCTTGTTGAACCAAAATTTGACGGAGGCAGTTTGGCGGTTGTTTATGAAAATAATCAATTGGTCAGAGCTGCTACGCGCGGAGATGGTGTGAAAGGTGAAGAAATGACTGCCAACGCCAGAACCATTAAATCCCTTCCGCTGACGGCAGAATTTTCAAAATGGGGAATATCAAAAGCAGAATTGCGGGGAGAAGCACTGATCCGAAAAGATCATTTTGTAAAATTGAATCTGGACAGAGAACAAGATGGCCTGCCATTGTTGGCCAATCCCAGAAATGCTGCCACAGGAGTTTTGCGAGTCAAAGACCCTGCTGAAACGGCAGCGCGCAAACTGGACCTTTTCATCTTTCAACTTGCTTTCGCTGAAGACGAGCAGGGAGTCAACAAACTTCCTGAATACCAAACACAGGATAGGTTGATCAAACTGGTTTCCGAATTGGGTTTTAAGGTAGCAACTGTTGAGAAAAAATTGTGTAATGGTATTCAAGATGTCTTTCAATTTATTGGGCAGTGGTCAGAAAAAAGAGACCATTACGATTATGAACTGGATGGCATGGTGATCAAATTAAATGAACTTACTCTTCAGGAGAAATGTGGATACACCTCACACCATCCGAGATGGGCAGTGGCCTATAAGTTTCAGGCAAAACAAGCCACTTCTATTCTGAGAAATGTAGAATTTCAGATTGGAAAAATCGGGTCCATCACCCCCGTAGCTAAAATTGATCCGATCCCATTGGCAGGCGTCACAGTGTCAAGTATTTCTCTGCACAATGAAGATTTTATCCGCTCCAGGGATATTCACATTGGAGATACGGTCTTGGTGGAAAGAGCAGGCGATGTCATCCCTTATATTGTAAAAGTTTTCCCGGAAAACAGACCTGCGGATGCTTATCCGGTTGTATTTCCAACAAACTGCCCCAGCTGTGCAACGTATTTGATCAGAGAGCTGGATGAAGCAGCATGGAGATGCCCCAATATTCATTGTCCCGCACAAATCGTACAAAAATTAATCCACCATGTTTCAAAAGATGCGATGGATATTGATGGGCTCGGTGCTTCCTTGGTAGAGCGTTTTTATGAATTAGGACTCATCAGCAACATGGCCGATATCTATAGATTGGATTACGATCATTTGGCAACTCTGGAGGGTATGGGCATCAAATCTGCTGACAAATTGCGCCTTTCCATTGAAAAGGCAAAAAAGAATCCTCTCCACAGAGTTTTGCATGGACTCTGCATACATCATCTCGGTAAAAAAATCAGCAAACTCATAGCAGAACATTTGAGCTATTTACCGGATTTGAAAGAATGGACCATCGATCAGTTTAAAACTATAAAGGATGTGGGACCTGTAGTGGGCGAAAACATCATTCAATATTTCCAGGATGCTGAAAATTACAAAATCATTCTGGAGATGGAAGCGCATGGGGTCAATATGCATCAAACAGAAGAAGATCGACCCAGACAGATTGCGTCCGATGCTCCTTTATCAGGGAAAACCATTCTTTTTACAGGCAGCCTAAGCATGGATCGCAAAAAAGCGCAGGATCTGGCAGAAAAAGCAGGTGCCAAAAATATATCTGCTGTCAGCGGCAATCTCAATATCCTGGTGGTTGGTGCTGATGCAGGTTCCAAACTGGACAAAGCAAAAAAGTTGGGAACCGTCGAAATCTGGACGGAAGAACAATTTCTGGAAAATATCCAATAAAACCAAATCCGTCTTTTGGGCGTTATATCCTGTCTTTAAGACAGTCTTTCCAAAAAATTAAGTCACAGATATGCAGTATTCATCCGATGTAGAAGCCATAGACGCCATTGCCAGATCGTACAAGGACCTCAGCTCTGAAGTGGGAAAGGTCATCGTTGGCCAGCATGACGTCATTCAGGCTTCCATCATTTCTCTTTTTTCCAATGGTCACAGTTTGTTGGTGGGTGTACCCGGATTGGCCAAAACCCTTTTGATCAATACCTTGGCTCAAGTCCTGGATTTGAGTTTTAAGAGAATACAGTTTACACCAGACCTGATGCCTTCTGACATTACCGGCTCAGAAATATTGGACGAAGACAGACATTTTAGATTTAATCGTGGACCCTTGTTTGCCAACATCGTTTTAGCAGATGAGATCAACAGAACCCCTCCAAAAACACAGGCTGCCCTCCTTGAAGCCATGCAGGAGCGCATTGTGACGGTAAGCGGCACGAGACATGTCTTGCCCAGTCCGTTTTTTGTGCTTGCCACTCAAAATCCCATTGAGCAGGAAGGCACCTATCCGCTTCCGGAAGCCCAATTGGACCGTTTTATGTTTAACATTCCTTTGGATTATCCGACGTATCAGGAAGAACTTCAGGTGGTCAGACAGACCACCACTTTACAGACCACCGAGTTAAAACCCATTCTGACAGCCGAACAGATCCTATCCTTTCAAAAAGTCATTCGAAAGATTCCGGTTGCTGAAAACGTATTGGAATACGCCGTCAGTTTAGTGGCTCGTTCCAGGCCAAAAACAGACAAAGCCACCAAAGAAGTCAACGATTACGTCAGCTGGGGTGCCGGACCTAGGGCTTCGCAAAACCTGATCCTGGGTGCCAAGTGTCATGCAGCCTTAAGAGCAAAATATAGTCCTGATATAGAAGATGTTAAAGCCATTGCAGGACTTGTTTTAAGACATCGGATTGTGGTCAATTACAAGGCCGAAGCCGACGGAATGAGTGTGGACCAGCTCATCAACAGTATTTTATAAAAAATATTTACTCCAATCAATAGGATTTTATATCTTTGCGATCCATTTTTTTGACCAGGTTTATGAAAAAAGATATCCACCCATCCAACTACCGCTACGTTGTTTTCAAGGATTTTTCCTGCAACGAAGCCTTCCTGACCAAATCCTGCACGGCCACCAAGGAGACCATCCAATGGGAAGATGGCAACGAATATCCTTTGGTCCGACTGGAGATTTCCAGCAAATCGCATCCATTCTTCACCGGTAAGATGAAGTTTGTGGATACTGCGGGAAGAATTGACAAATTCAATAAAAAATTCGGCAAGTTTTCCAAAAACTCCTAATTTGAGCGGCTTTCATCAAAGCCCTCGACATGCATTTATTCCTTTTTGATCATCCGGATAAAAGTAAACAGCTTTGGCCCCTCACACAATGCCGGCCCATTGCTGATTTGAGAATTGGTATTCTGAAAATCGCTGAGAAATGGGAAAAATTGCTTTCCATTCCGGTTTCGCACGACTGCCCTACTTTGCTTTCTCCAGTTTTTCCAAAATTAAAGATTGAATCGCCCGATCATTGGATCGTCGATGGTTCGATCCTTCCAGATGCAGCCCTCTCAACATTTTTAATGGGAATTCCCACAGAAAGTCTGGTAGTAGATACCAATGGCGCATGGATTGGATTACACTTGCAGAATACCTATCCGGATCGAAGCTTATTGGAAAATTTGGACCACCAAAACCTGCAGGATATACAAAAAGTCAGATATCCTCTCCCCGTCCAAAGAATTGAAAATCTTTGGGAGCTCTTTCAAAAAAATGGCGAAGAAATCGAAAAGGATTTTAAACTTTTGACTGCAAATCGAAGGAGCCAAATGCCGAGCTCCAGTAATACAATTTTGGGAGATCAGATTTTTCTGGAAGAAGGTGCAAAGGTAGAAGCCTGCATTTTAAATAGCCTGACAGGTCCGATCTACATCGGTAGAGAGACAGAGGTCATGGAAGGCAGCATGATCAGAGGTCCCTTTGGATTATGTGATTACAGTACGGTCAAACTCGGTGCTAAAATCTACGGTCACACGACGGTCGGACCATATTGCAAGGTGGGGGGTGAGATCCAAAACGTGATCTTCCAATCTAATTCCAATAAAGCCCACGACGGATATCTGGGTAACTCTTTGATCGGCGAATGGTGCAATATCGGCGCCGACAGCAATTCTTCTAATTTAAAAAATACGTATCAGGAGGTCAAACTTTGGAGTTACAGAAGCTCCCGCTTTGAAAAAACGAATACCATTTTTTGCGGATTGATCATGGGCGATCACGCCAAATGCGGAATCAACACCATGTTTAACACAGGTACCGTCGTTGGTTTTGGAGCCAATGTTTTTGGTGCAGGATATCCCAGACAGTTTGTGCCCGATTTTGCATGGGGTGGAGCCACCGGATTTAGTACTTTTGGATTCGATGCATTCATTCAAACTGCCCAAACCGTTATGTCCCGAAGAAATATGATTTTAACAAATGAACAAAAAAATCTCTATCAACAAATATTTGAAGAAACAGCTGTTTATAGGGTTTGGGAGAATAAGAAGAATGTAATTAGTAAATTAGAAAATTAGAGAATTTGAAAACCGTAGCGAAGCGAAGGTGGCGCTTCGGCGCCATTTGAAAATTGCAGTGACGCCTAAGCAAAACTTGTGACGCCAAAGGCGTCATAAACTCCGCGAAGATAACGCTGCAAGCGTTATAAATTCTGCCTGCCCCCAAGGAACTTGGTGAGCCAAAGGCGTTATTGAGGAATTCAAAATTTAGAAATAGCAGTTATAAAAATAACATTGTAGGGTTTGTAAACTGGAATGTCAAATCAATCTCATTTATTTATAATGTAATGAATTATATCATAAATAAATCCATCATAAATCTATCAAAATACAAAAGTTTATATAAATACTATCAGGGTATACCCTGATTTTATTTTCTAAGGGTTTTCCCTGATTTTATAGTTTTTTTACCCCTTTTGGCAACTTTTTCTGTTCAAACAGTGTCTATTCTTCAAAGGACATTTTCCATTCTAATTAGCTACCTTGGAATATTTCGCTACTTCGCGAAATCCAATGAACAAATCAAAGCTGATTTAATCAGGAGCATGGTTATTTCGATTTTGAGCCTGACTTGCAGCTTGACAAAGCAGTTGTAATATTTATTTGTTCATTTTTTAAAACTTCGTTTTATAGAAAATTTATTTTTTTCTCCCAAATTTTGTGCTAAAGTTAATTTGAATTCATTTAGTTGGAATCCAATTAAAAATTTCATTAATCTTAAAATTCCTTTGGAGTATGGTTCAAGACTGTCAAAAACTTTCTTGAGCTTTACTCTTCTCTTGCTAACACTGTTATCGGTTCAGCCAGCATTGTTTTCCCAAACCTGTTGTCATTCCATTTATTTTCATTCAGGTGTTGCAAGTAATGATTTACTCCGTGTCGGTTGCGATAAGTTGCATAGAAAATATGGGATTGTTCACAACGGATCTTGTTTAGGCTCTCCGCTGCATATTGCCGTTGGTGCAACTTATGATATTATGTACGATTTGGACTTTTTTAGAGCAACTTACGTGAGCGTGATTGATGCAAGTGAAATTACTGTAACTCCCAATTATTTTAACGATCCACCATCGCAAGGTTCCTTTAACTATATATTGGATCCTCTTCCAATCTATTATCCGGGAAACAGTGATTATGTATTGACCTATTTTGAATACCAGTTTGATCTGAATTTTGGTAACCCTACAGCAGGATCAGGTAACCCTCCTTCATCCTACATTGCTTTGGGACTTGGTATTCGCTGTAATGTGAATGACAGTTTTAATGGAGTAGACTTGTATAGTGCCGGGGGCGCTTCAGGTGTAAGAGTTAATGGAAATTGGTCTGATTTAAAAAACGACCCTGACATTTCCATATTCTTAAATGTTACTCCGGGTATCCACATTACTGAAGAATTAATCATAGATGATATTCAGGAAATCATTGGTGGATTCCAAGATGTGTCCTATATAACAGGTGATCCTGGTTATAAAATCACAACACTTACAGATGTGGATTTTATCCATTGTGCCATTACTGGTTGTACCGAAATGTGGCGTGGATTCGATGTGAAGGAAGGAAGCCAACTTGGTTTTATAGATAGTGAAGTTAAAGATGCTGAAATTGCAGTTAAGCTAAATCCTGCTTCCAAAGTCACAGCAAGTAATTCATCTTTTATAAACAATGCTTATGGTGTTTGGGATGAACAAGGTACTTTTGTGGAATTGGGTACAGTGACATTTACATCTGAAGCAGAAAATTGGTTGCCAGCTTTTACCGGACAAACCCATCAGCCTATAAATGGTATTGGACTTGCCGGTGTAGTTTCTTCAGGTGGTTTCATATTGGCAACCGAGGGAACTTATTCTAATTTATACAATGGGATTGTGGCTAATAACTCCACGGTGGACATCAATCAAACTCATTTCAATTCTATGCACCATCTTGCTCCTTTTATGCAAGGAAATGGGATTCTTTTAATTAATCCAACTGGTTCAAAATCTGCTCTAATTTCCAACAGATCGTCCTTTGAAAATTGTCTGACCGGGATTAGGATTGCAGGCCAAAGGACCAAAGTCTTAAATTCAGCTTTTGCAGATGTAGCATACGGAATCAGTGCTTTAAATACTTCCGCCAGTCTAACAATGGATTATGATACGATCCAATCCACTATATATGGAATACAGCTCAATAATTGCCCCGGGGCATTGAAAACCATTCAAAACAGCATTTTTACCAACAGCGGCAACTCCACAATAGATGATGGTTGTATCTACATTCAGAATCCTGCATCGTTTTCTCTTATAAGAAACAACCAGATGACTGTACAAGGAGGAATATTTGGATTCAGAACCACTCCCGGAGCCCCATCCTCCTTATACAACAATACCAGTACATTGGCCAATACTACTCGCTCCCATGGATTTGGTTTTCATCTGTCGGGAAATAGATCCAACCTTAGCTGTAATACAGCAGCTGGACCTTCCTCCACCAATAAAGATCTATATGGGTACCAGGTTGTGATGGCCAATGCCAACTTTAACTGCAATCTTTCAGATGGAGGCCGTAGGGGATTCAATGTGTCAGGAAGCAATGCCATGTCTGCTTTTAGAGGAAATGAAATCGGTGGAATCTATGGCTTGCGGGTTGAATCCAACGGCAGGCTAGGTCTCAGTACTACACTGATGCACCAGGGCAACTGCTGGCCAGGGTCTTCTATAAAAGATGCGCTAAATGATAATAGTGATCCATCAATTGTTGAATTTTCTCAGTTTACAGTGGACGAGCAGGAAATGGCCTGCTTTCTACCCGATTGGGAAGCACAGGGAGATTGGTTTGATAATATACCAGATCAAAATACTTCTTATGCTTGTGAATCATTATGTCCCAATGGTGGAGCAGGTGCCGGATTTGGTCCGGATATTTGTGATTATGCAGAGGAATTGATTCCATTGACCAATAATTCTGTAAGTTATACCGCCTATCAAAATGAGATGCGTTGGTTGGATAGGTACCAGGTCTATAAACTACTTACGGAAGCAGATTGCTCAGGATTGAGTCAGACCTTACGGAATTTTATCAGCGCCATGGCCTCTTCTGAAATCGGCAAGTTGGCAGAGATCGACATCAGATTAAATGCATTGGCAGCATCTTCAGAAGATGCCGACCAAATCCAAATTGATTCATTGCACCAGAACCATGATAGCTTAATCTTCCAAATCAAAGATTTATTGGAGGAGACCTGGTTTAAATGGGATACAAGTATTGTGGTGGAATTATTGGATGAAATGGCCATCATCCAGGCAGAAATTGATTCATTGGTTGAAGTCAAGAACGAGTGGTATATTGGACAACTTGAAGAAATACTGGTTGACAATTCTGAAATAAGTACCAATAGTACAATAGCGGCACAGCTCAAGTGGGTCAATGGTTTAATGATTACCACCATGCTCAGTGATACGCTGCTCCATTTGGACAGCGAAGATGAAAATGATTTATTGGACATTGCTTTTTTATGCCCTGAAGAAGGCGGTTACTCCACCCTGAAGGCACGTGGATTGCTTCACACCTTGGGTTATACAGAAGTTTTTGACGACAGGCATTGTTATGACAGTACCATTCAGGCTTTAAAAACTCCAATCATGCCGTTAGGATTGACTTTAACACCCAATCCAACTTCATCTTTTATATTTATTGAAGCATCCGGTCAACCCATCTATTCTATTCAATTTATTAGTACAATGGGTCAACTGATCTTTGAACAAAAAGGAGGAGGCGCAAATTATGTCTCTTCTCAAACAGATCAATTAACCCTTGGCACCTACATGGTAGTATGTACACTAATTGACGGAACGGTGCTTAGATCAAAACTAATCGTAAATCGATGAAAGAAATTAAGTTTTATTTTCCAAAGGAGAGGCTTGTCAAGCCTCTCCTTCTTTCAACAGGACTCTGGATATCAGCTGTCTTGGCAACTGCACAAATTCCAAAACACGATTACATTTGGCTCATGTCTGATTATACCCAGAATATTATGGTGATGGATTTTAATAAAACTTTTGATTCTGGTCATTTGAGAATTGACTCTGTAAAAAAAGAATTAAGATTTAGATATACGAATTCAATGATTTCTGATTTTTTCGGAAGATTAGCTGTATATACCAATGGTTGTTTTATTAACAATCAGAAGTATGATATTATGGAAAATGGAGACCAAATAAATCCAGGTCAAATTTATCGTGAAAATTGTACTCATCCTGATTACAACAGGTATCCTGTCGGAGAACAAGGTGCGGTATTTATTCCTGACCCGGGGGATTCGATGAGATATTATCTACTTCATGCCTCAATTGCCATTCAGGATTTTCCAATTTTAAAGACTTGGGTTGATGCTATTAGTTATTCGATTGTTGATTTAAAATATAATAATGGTTTAGGTAAAGTTATTTTAAAAAACAATTCTATTATCAATGACAGTTCGATTTGTGCTGAAATGGCAGTTGTAAAACATATTAATAATAAAGATTTTTGGGTTTTATCAAAAGTTGCTTATGAAAATGCTTATTATAGAATGTTACTTAATTCAAATGGTATTTCAGTTATAGGTAAACAAAATAATCTCGGAGACACTTCTTCTATAAAAGACTTTCCTCTTGGCGTTTGTATTTTTTCCCCTAATGGTGAAAAATTTATCAGATATTCTGTCTATTTAGACAATATTAGTTTATTTGATTTCGATCGCAGCACAGGTTTACTAAGCAATTATCGAAGTATTCCAGTCATTGACAGCTTGATGCTTGATGGAGGCGCCTGCTTTTCACCTACAGGCAGATTTTTATATGTTGGAACTTATTGGGATCTGTATCAATACGACCTGGAAGCCAATGACATCAAGGCCAGTGAGGTCCATATTGCTCACTGGGATGGATTCCGCTATCAAAATATTTTTAGTCACATGATAGGCAGAATGCAATTAGGTCCTGACTGTAAGATTTATGTCAACTGCCGCAACAGTATGAAATATCTCCATGTCATTAATAAACCAGATGAAAAAGGATTGGCCTGTGATTTTCATCAAAATCAGTTAGAGTTACCCCAGACACATAGCGGTACAATTCCCTACTTTCCCAACTACCGCCTCGGTGTAGCACCTGTTTGTGACCCCAATCTGGCAGTGTCTGTTTATGAAATCCCGACCCATCGGTATTTGTCAGTTTACCCAAATCCTGCATCAGATGAAGTTAGCTTGGATGCTGGAGATCAGATTATCAAATCTGTACAAATATTAGATCTCTTAGGTCATATGGCATATCATCAAAAAATCAATCCCACTCCATCTATAAAATTAGAGTTGGGAACTTTCAATCCTGGTACATACATAGTAGTCTGCACACTGGTGGACGGTACATTGCTTAGATCAAAACTAATCGTAAATCGATGAAAGAAATTAAGTTTTATTTTCCAAAGGAGAGGCTTATAAAGTCTCTCCTTTTATTTATTAATTTTTATATTCTTACAAATTCAATTTTTTGTCAAAATTTAGTTCCAAAATTTGACTACAATTGGGTGCTGGATTCATATGGTACTCCTTGCCTAATAATCCAATTTGGAAATAGCGCAATTGTTTATGATAGTCTCAATATGGACTTTGGTTATACTAATGCATGCATCAGTGATATTGATGGAAAATTAAAATCGTATTCAAATGGATGTCAAATTAACAATTCAGCTTTCGAGCATATGGAGAATGGCCAGCAAATAAACCCTGGTCAAGTTCATAGAGAAAATTGTCCAGCAGGTAGATATCCGGTCGGAGAACAAGGTGCGGTGTTTATTCCTGACCCAGGGGATTCAATGAGGTACTATCTTCTTCACGCAAGCGGAGTCATTCAGGATTTTCCAGAATTAAAATTCTGGATAGATGCAATCAGATATTCAATCATTGATCTAAGGTACAACAATGGACTGGGAAAAGTTATCAGTAAAAATGTACCAATTATTAAAGATAGTACTACATTGGCGGCCATGGCTGTCGTCAAACATTCGGATAATTCAAGCTATTGGATTATCGTGAAAAAATTTGTATCAAATGTCTATGATAGATTTTTAATTGACCGAATTGGTATCAATTATATAGGTTCTCAAACCATTGGTGATACTACTCATTCAGATTTTGGCTTAGGAGGTCAAACAATGTTTTCACCAAATGATGGAAAAAAAATGATGATCTATTCGCCATATTTGGATGGAATATTTCTTTTTGATTTCGATCGTAATTCAGGACTGTTAAGTAATTATAAAAGAATACATGTGGTAGACAGTATGTTACTAGATGGAGGTGCATGTTTTTCTCCTTCAGGGAGATTTCTGTATGTAGGCACCTATTGGGATCTTTACCAATACGACCTGGAGGCTAATGACATCAATGCTAGCGAGGTCCACATCGCTCATTGGAATGGATTCCGCTACCAAAATATTTTTAGTCACATGATTGGCAGAATGCAATTAGGTCCTGACTGCAAGATTTACATCAACTGCCGCAACAGTATGAAATTTCTTCATGTCATCAATAAACCAGATGAAAAAGGATTGGCCTGTGATTTTCGGCAAAATCAGCTTGAACTCCCTCAAACTCATGGTGGATTTCTTCCATCATTTCCCAATTACCGCCTCGGTGTCGCACCTGTTTGTGACCCCAATCTGGCAGTGTCTGTTTATGAAATCCCGACCCATCGGTATTTGTCAGTTTACCCCAATCCTGCATCAGATGAAGTTAGCTTGGATGCTGGAGATCAGAATATCAAATCCGTGCAAATAATAGATCTCTTGGGTCAATTGGTCTATCATCAAAAAATCAATGCCACTCCATCCTTAAATATTAAGTTGAGAAATTTCAATCCTGGTACATACATCGCTATTTGTACTCTGCAAAATGGAAGTATTCTCAGATCAAAACTTATAGTCAAGAAATGATGGTCATTTTTATTTTGAATTCAATGGAGATGCTTTATAAGCCTCTCCATTTCTTTATTATAGCATATTTTGGTTTAACTAACTTTTTTGCCCAATAACAGATCTTAGTGGTTAATCTTCCTGTATCATTTAAAGACACAAAGGTTTCATCATCTTCGTGATACCAAATTTTGTGACCAAGTATCTCGCAAAATCCTAAAAGTCTTAGTCTTAGTTTGCGTCTTAGTCTCCCCAACTCATCCACCAACTTCCCACCAACTACCCGCCAACTTAGTTGGGGGCAATCTGGTGGGGGCGAGCTGTTGGGGACAAAACTTAAAACTTAAAACTCAAAACTATTAACTACCCCACCAACTCAGATTCCAATGATATTTCCGTATTCAATGATTTTGAAATTGGGCAATTGACTTTAGCATTCTGAGCGCATTCTTCAAATTTTTCTTGTGAAATTCCCGGAACCTTCGCTTTTAAAATCAAATGCGATTGGACGATCTTACCATCCGCAAATTTGATTTGACATTCCGTTTCTAAAAGTTCAGGGACAAATCCAGCCTCTCCCAAAATAAAACTCAATTTCATGCTGAAGCATCCGGCGTGTGCTGCTGCGATCAGTTCCTCAGGGTTGGTACCAATGCCTGATTCAAATCTGGAACTGAAAGAATATTGGGTGTGGTTGAGCACTGTACTTTGTGTAGTTAAATTGCCATGTCCTTCTTTTCCGGATCCCTCCCATTGGGCTTTTGCTGTTCTGATCATCTGTATTTATTTTTATTTGTTTAGAATGGACAAACATTCCCCACAGATGGATGGTTTAAATAGGATGCCTCAGGAAAAACAATTCGCCGACACAAACAGCATTGATTTAAATGTGATCACTCCAAAAATCATTGAGATTGCAAAACAAGCTGGAATCTACATTCGACAAGAGTTGGATCAATTGTTGGAATCCCATATCGAAACCAAAGAAGAAAACAGCTTGGTCAGCTACGTAGATCAGAATGCAGAAAAAATGATCACCCAAGGACTCTCGCTGCTGATTGAGGATGCTGGATTCATCACTGAAGAGGCTACCATCGATCAAAACCAAACGAAAACCTGGACCTGGGTCATTGATCCCTTGGACGGCACAACCAATTTTATCCACAAGATTCCGGTATTTGCGGTGAGCATTGGTTTGCTAAAAAACGGAATCCCTGTGGCAGGCGTCATCTATCACATCATGGCAGACGAATGCTTTTACGCCTGGCAGGGTGGCGGAGCCTGGCTCAACGGGAAAAGAATTTATGTAAGCACAACCACTGAAATGAAAGAGGCCGTTATAGCAACTGGATTTCCATACAAAAGGAACCATATTGAAGAACTGTTGCTTACCCTCAAAAAGATGATCCTCATCTGCAGGGGTGTCCGAAGACTTGGTTCTGCAGCCATCGATCTGGCTTTTACAGCCTGTGGTCGCTTTGATGCGTATTATGAGGGCGCTATCAACGCATGGGATATTTGCGCAGGAATCATCCTCGTCAGAGAGGCTGGAGGAATTGTCACCGGACTTTACGGAGAGGAAGAACCTTGTTTTAGCGGACACATCATAGCCGCCAATCCTACCATCCACCGCGAAATCAATACATTATTGATTGGATGATAAAAATCATTTTTTTTCTTCAAAAGATGATTTTAGTCATTTCTAAAAGTTTATTGTGTTTTTTATCAGTGTGTTATATATTGCCATTATTCCATCCAAACAAATGCATCCTAAAACAGCCTAACTTTGCCTGACTAAGCAAACTTTTATCCTGATATGAAAACTATTGTGATCGGCTGGTTTTCCTTTTTCTTTATTTTGATCCTATCTTGCAGGCATGAAGGATTCGATTCCCTTGACCAGGAGCTCTTACAAATCATTCGAAATCCGGAAAATTTTATTCTGCCCTCCTCCAAAGAATACGACAAAATTCCCCAATCTCCATTAAATCCGCTCACCGCTGAAAAAATAGCCCTCGGAAATTTGTTGTTTTTTGAACCCGCTTTTGCCAATGAAGCGAAACATCCAAGTCTGTTGCACACTTTTACATGCTCCTCCTGCCACGTCGTAGAATCCGGTTTCAGACCAGGTAGAATGCAGGGAATCGCCGATGGAGGTTACGGCTTTGGTCTAAAAGGCGAAAAACGGGTAAAACATCCAATTTATGTACCAGACAGCATCGATGCACAAGGTGCCCGACCTCTGGCTACCATCAATGTAGCTTTCGTGGAAAATACCATGTGGAACGGGTCTTTTGGTGCTGATCACAAAAATGTAGGTACAGAAGCAGTCTGGGGTAAAACAGATCCCGGCACCGCACGCAACCACGAAAGACTGGGTGCCCTTGAAGGACAGAACATCGAAGGACTCATTGTGCACCGTATGATGTTTAATAAAAAAATAGTAGAAGATGCCGGCTACAAAGAACTTTTCGATAAAGCATTTCCTGACTGGGATGATTCAACCCGATACAGCCGGAAGGCCGCCAGTTTTGCCATTTCGGCTTACCTGAGATCCATCACCACCGATCAGGCTCCTTTTCAGCGATGGCTCAAAGGTGATCGCTCTGCCATGTCTCCGGAAGAAAAGGAAGGTGCCAAATTATTTTTTGGCAAAGCCAATTGCGTGTCTTGTCATTTTGAAAAAAACCTGGGGTCTATGACTTTTGCTGCCCTTGGGGTGGATGATATCTTCGAGCACGGAGGTCTGAAAACATCCATCAACGATGCCAGAAACCGTGGTAGAGGCGGTTTTACCCTGAAAGATGAAGACCTCTTCAAATTCAGAACCCCCCAATTGTACAATTTAGGCGATGCCGGTCCCTATTTCCACGGGGGAAGCAAGGAGACTTTGAGGGATGTGGTCGAATACTTCAACAAAGGAATTCCTGAAAATCCACGGGTCCCCAAAGAAAAATTGCATCCTTTTCTCCATCCTCTGAATCTAAGTCCACAAGAGGTGGACCATTTAACCCGCTTTCTGACGAATGGATTAAGAGATCCCAATCTGTTGAGGTATAAACCGGAGAAGGTTTTGTCGGGTCTGTGTTTTCCCAACAACGATCCTCTTTCCAAATTTGACATGGGTTGCGATTAAAATTGCGTTTGGAGTCTAACCAACTTTAAAAATTGCTGTTGTATAGGGTGGTCAATGAGATCAAATCAAAGTTTCCAAATACAAGCACCAGACTACAGATCAAAATCCTTCCCGATGATTCAAAAAATAATTTCCAGGTTTAAAATACTTTTTATCTTGTTTTTGCTGGCAGGTTTTGTAGGCTGTTACTACGACAACGAAGAAGAATTGTATCCTCCTGATTCAGGCCCTGTCACCGATGTATCTTATGCCCAGCAGGTCGTTCCCATTCTTCAAAACAACTGTTTCGTCTGTCATTCCAAAACCGCAGCCTTGGGAAATGTCGTTTTGGAGGGATACAACGCCACCCTCTTTTATGTCAACAACGGAGAGCTGTTGGGGAGTATCAAACACGAACAAGGTTTTGTGGCGATGCCCAATGGAGCTGCAAAACTATCCGCCCATCTAATCCAGACCATCCAGGTCTGGATCGAAGAAGGTGCCAAAGACAATTGATATTAATACAGTAAATCATTAAAAACAAAACGATGATCAAGAAAATTCTGATGGCTGCCCTGGCTTTGATGTTTGTGGCTGGCGGAATCGCTTACTACCTTTACAACAAACCCGTATCAAAAACTGAATCCAAATCGACTGATCTGGTGATAACGGCGGAAAATTTATTTGCAGAATACAATGCAGACGAAACAGTGGCTGATCAAAAATATTTAAACAAAACGGTCGAGGTGACCGGCGCAATTATGGGGACTCTGCTACAAAAAAATGTCGTCACAGGAGTGCAATTAAGTTCCGGAGTGGCTGATGCCGGAATCATTTGCGAATTTGAAAATGAACCAGGTAAAACGTATTCCAGATTTCCGGTGGGTGATGTACTTACTTTAAAATGTGTGTGCACCGGAAAACTAATGGATGTGGTGCTTACACGGTGTGTCATCGTCCAAAAATAATACAAACTATGCATTGCTTTCGAAAATTCCTTTTCTTCCTCATTGGTAGTATGCATGTATGCTTGTGCAAATCTCAAACTGACGACGGATTACTGGCCCTGCTCGGTGACGAAGAAACCACAGAATATGCCCAGGCTATTTTTAAAACCAACCGAATTATCAATCTGCATTCGATCGAAAATACCCACGCAGGAGTTTTGGATTTTAAAATATTGCACAGATTTGGCTTCTTGAACACTGGCGTTTCTGAATTCTTTGGTCTGGATCAGGCGACCATGAGATTGGGATTCGACTACGGACTTAGCAAAAATATTCAAATTGGTATTGGTCGATCCAATTTTGAAAAAACGTATGATGGCTATATCAAATACCGATTTCTAAGACAATCTTCCGGCAAAAAACAGATGCCCCTATCTGCCAGTTTTGTTGCCGGCACAGCCATAAAAACCAATGCCTGGCCCGACCCAAACCGAGACAATCATTTTTCATCAAGACTTTATTACCATTTTCAATTGTTGTTGGCTAGAAAATTTTCCGAAGGATTTTCTGCGCAAATTACTCCATCTCTTGTGCACCGCAATTTGGTGGCAACCAAATCAATTAAGAATGACGTGTATTCCATTGCTGCAGCTGTGAGACAAAAACTAAGCAAGAGAATCGCCTTGAATGCAGAATTTATTTATGTTTTACCCGATCAAATTGATCCAAATTTTAATCATTCCTTCAGCATTGGTTTCGACATTGAAACTGGTGGACATGTTTTTCAGCTTCATTTCACCAATTCCACTTCGATGGTGGAAAAAGGATTTATCGCTGAGACGGTGGGAGATTGGACCAAAGGAGACATCCGGTTTGGATTTAACATCAGCAGGGTCTTTACCTTGGTGAAACCTAAAAAGATGACTTTGGAGCAATAAAAGGACTCAACCTTCGATTGTTATCCTTGTTATCTGTTGTCGCAGTAGAATAATAATCCTATACCGTCGTATATTTGACTTCTTCCTGAAAGACAAGCATGTCATCGTTTAAAATTAAAATTCTTGTTTTCCTTGGTTTCCTGTTGATCCTGGGAGTGTTTATCACTCAGGGTTTGTACATTTTTAAAAATTACAACAAGGAAGAAGCAGAATTTCACCGATCCGTCAGCATCGCCCTTCGCAATACAGCCAATGAAATTGCCAAATACAACGAAGTAAAATTACCGGATAAAGATCTGATCAAAAGAGATTCCTCTCATGTTTATGAAGTCAATGTCAATTCGCCCATTGATCAGACCATTCTGGTTTATTACTTAGAAACTGAGCTAGACAAACAAGGCATCAGCACCATTTTTGAATACGGCATCTATGATTGCAATACCAACGAATTGATCATCAGCGAATGTTGCATCAGCACCAAAGAAAATGAGGCCCCTTTGGCCAGCAAAAAAAAGAAGGTTAAAAAGGTAAAGAAAAAACAGACCTATTATTTTGTGGTCCGCTTTCCTGAAAAAGAAGCCTTGCTACTCAAGGAAATGAAGCCGCTTGTATTGTCTTCTGCCTTGGTTTTTATCGCGTGTCTGATTTTTACCTTGGCCATTTTTGTGATTTTGAGACAAAAGAGATATTCTGAACTCATGCGGGATTTTATCAACAATATGACCCACGAATTTAAGACCCCGATTTCTTCGATCAAAATTGCTTCAGATGTCATTTCGCACCATCCTTTAATAGAAGAAGACAAGAGATTGAGTCAATACGCCAAAATCATCAGAGATCAAAATCTGAGGCTCAATGACCAGGTAGAGAAAGTACTCCAAATTGCTAAAATGGAATCCTCCACCTTTCAACTAAAAAAAGAGCTGGTTGGGGTCAATGATTTAATTCGACAGATTAGTTCCCAATACGCTTTCCGCCTGGGTGATGAAGGAGGAAGTCTGGAGATTCATTTGGACGCTAAAAATGATAAAATCAAGGTGGATAAATTTCATTTTACCAATATTATTTCAAATTTGATGGATAATGCCGTCAAATATAGTAAGAAAATACCTGAAATCAGTATATTTACCCGAAATACGGATGCACAAACACTGGAAATCGAAATCAGGGACAAGGGAGTAGGGATACCTCCCGAGGATCAGGATAAGCTTTTCCAGAAGTTTTACAGAGTGTCCACGGGCGATGTCCACAATGTCAAAGGATTTGGCATTGGGCTGTACTATGTAAAAAGAATTTGCGAAGCTCATGGATTTGACCTTAATTTGCACAGTATTTATGGAGAAGGAACCAGCGTTTTTATAAACTGCAAAACAGACATTTAATGAAAAAAGCCAAATTGTTGTACGCTGAGGATGATGAAACCCTTAGCTTTATTACCAAAGATCACCTCGAGCTCCAAGGTTATGAGGTACATCACTGTGTCAATGGAGCCGACGCTTTTGAGACCTATAAGAAAGATAAGTTTGATCTGTGTATTTTTGATGTGATGCTGCCGGAAATGGATGGCTTTACACTCGCAGAAAACATTCGAAAGAGAGACCAACAAATCCCTATCTTGTTTCTTACCGCCAAATCTCTCAAAGAGGATCGAATCCATGGGTTAAAACTGGGGGGAGACGATTATCTGACAAAACCCTTCAGCATCGAGGAACTCATCCTTAAAATAGAAATATTCTTGCGAAGAAGCAGGGTTTTTGAAGCCCCATCCCAAGAACAGGAAATCATCATAGGGGCCTACCGGTATCTCCCACTCGAATACCAATTGATCAAAGAAAACAATGTAAGGGTTCTCACCCAGCGTGAAAGTGAATTGCTGGACTTCCTTGTCAAACACAAAAACAAGGTGATCAAGAGGTCTGTGATACTCGAAAACCTTTGGGGCGAAGATGATTATTTTATGGGACGAAGCCTTGATGTCTTTATTTCCAGACTTCGCAAATACCTCAGTGAAGATCCTGCTATTAAAATTGACAATATTCACGGAATAGGATTTAAATTTATTTGTCCTTAAAATGCATATTATCAGGCTTTTTGCCATTCTTCTGGGCCTTGTGACAGGGAAAGGGCAAGAAGCTTATTGCCAGCCGTCCAATCCTTTTGAGCTAAGGAATTCTAGCGATCAGCCAAGGATCCAGTCTGATTCGGTCTCATTGGATTCTGTATCATTCAATCCCTTCGAGCTTAGACCCTCTTTTGCGACATCAGATCAGCCGGTGGGATTAAGCAGCATTAGCGCCATCCTGAAAAGGGTGGGCGATACCCCGGCAAACCCCTCTGAAGTCAAAAATTTTCTTTTCTGGTTGTTGCTTTTTCTGACTTTCTTATTGGCCATCGCGCTCAATCTCAACCGCAGTTACGTCAACAAGCTTTACCAAAGCAATTTTAACCTGAATCTGGCCAGTGTGATGTTTCGGGAGAGCCGCGAGGATTCCCGATTGATCACATTTATCCTGTACGGCTTGTATTTTGCAGGCCTGAGTGTGTTTATCTTTTTGTCCTATAATTTACTCATAGGACCCATACATTATTATTTTTTGGTATATATAACATTTTTTATAACATCTATTTATGTAATAAGACACCTTAGCTTAAAATTGCTTGGATGGGTTTTTGGGATACAGAAAGAGACCGAAAGGTATTTATTCAACATTGTCAGTTTTGGATGTCTTTTTAGTTTACTGTTGATTCCTTTGGATTTTGTGCTCAGTTTTGCAAAAGAAGAATTTACAGAAAAGCTAATATTTTGGGTATTTGGCTTGTTTGTGTTGGCTTACCTTTTCAGACAGGCAAAAGAAGTATTGTTGGCGGCTAACTTATGGCGAAATTCTATTGTTCATTTTTTGTTGTACCTTTGCACCTTCGAAATCGCCCCCTTCTTGCTGTTGTATGAGATCATTCGTAGAACAAGCTGAAGGTCAGGCAACAAAATGCCGCCGTAAATGCCAAAACAAACGACGACCATTGCACATCAGGAAGACGCTCAGAGAATAAGGAAGGTCAATTCCATTCTTATTTCCCAACCAAAGCCGGAGAGATCCCCTTATTTCGACCTTGAAGAAAAATACAAAATTCAGGTGGATTGGAGAAGTTTCATTCAAGTGGATCCGCTTCCTGAAAAAGAATTTCGAAGACAGCGCATCAGACCGGAAGATTTCCCCTGTGTTATTTTTACCAGTAAAAATTCGGTGGACCACTATTTCAGGGTTTGTGAAATGATGCGGTCTAGAATTTCGGAATTGACCAAATACTTTTGTGGTACGGAGGCGATCGCCAATTATCTTCAAAAGTTTATCATCTATCGCAAAAGAAAGGTTTTCCACGGCACCAGAAACATTTCTGATTTGTCCAATTATTTCAACAAGCACAAGGATGCCGGCACTTTTCTATTGCCTTGCTCTGATACGGGCAAAAACGATGGGGCTGAATTTCTTAAAACCACCAAAATCAAATTTTACGAGAGCGTAATGTACCGTACGGTAAGTGCGGATTTATCAGATCTGAAGGACATTAAATACGATATTTTGGTTTTTTTCAGCCAGCTGGACATTAAATCCCTTTTTGACAATTTTCCGGATTTTGAACAGGGGCCGACCAGAATCGCTGCATTTGGCAACAGCACCGCAAAAGCGATCGAAGATGCAGGATTAATTTGTGACATCAAAGCACCCACCCCGGAAAATCCTTCTATGACCATGGCTCTTCAGGCGTATTTAAAGCAATCAAACAAGTAGCAGTCAGCGCTGTTTGAATGAAGTGTTGTCTCCAAAATTGATAGAAGACCTTGGCTACCGGCTGACAGAGCCTTTGCCCGGATACGAAGCCCATCAGGAAGTGGCACCGCTGCCCCATCTATTGAGAGAACCCATGCCTTCTGAGCACAACCAGGCTTCTGTGATGATCCTATTGATGGGATCGGGGAATCGGGGATTTTTTCCACTCATCAAAAGACAAAGTCACCCTTCAGATCCACATACGGATCAGATAGGTCTTCCAGGTGGTAAAAAAGAAATTTCGGATCCCAATCCCGCCTTTACAGCTCTTAGAGAAACCCAGGAAGAAATAGGCATTCCTTCTGATAAAATCTATTTGGTGGGTGCTTTATCACCCATTTATATCCCGGTCAGTAAATACCTGGTCAGTCCATTTATTGGCTGGTGCGAAGAAGAGCTGGAGTTCAAGCTACAGGAGAGCGAGGTGAAAGACATCTTTCGATGTCCTGTCACGCACATGGTTCAATCCGAATTATTCTCTCACCGCACCTTAAAGACCAGTTATTCTCCTGCTTTGAAGGTAGCCGGTTTTGAACTTGAAGGAACCTGGGTCTGGGGCGCAACAGCAATGATTTTGAGTGAATTCAGACAAGTGATGACTCAGGTCAGCAAATAGAAAGCAATCCATAATGGCACTTGCCCCAAGATCAATGCTTTTGTAATAGGTTTTGAAAAAAAATGTCGGATCTCACCCAAATTCGCGGGTTTGACCACCCTCAACGACAAAGCCGGGATGAATTCTTTTCAATTGGAAGGAATCAATGTATTAACCCAAACCCCTACAATTTACACCCGGATATAATTCCATTGGCCCAACAAAATTTTAAGTAGCTGAGGAGGGGTCGTTTTTATTTCTTAAATATGGATGGAAGATATTTATATATAATATTTTACAATATATAATTATATGGATTACAATTATTATAATTTACATGCCAATCTCCTGAACCCTTCTCATCCATCTCTTGAAATTAAATATGGAAGACTGACCATTTTCAAAACAAAAAAATTTGCAATTCGAAATGAAACCATACATTTGCCCATAAATAGATTTTATGGATAAACAATTGATGATTTTCCGTTTTCCAAAAATCTCCCTTTTTGTCCTACTTTTTGGTGGTTTTATTTCTTTCGGTCCTCTGGACCTATTGGCTCAAAGTTCCTATTCTATCGTTGAGCACAAAATTCAACTGTTTGGTACCTCCAATGTACACGATTGGATTTTGAATGTCGAAAGCACAAAAGGCAGTGGTAATTTCCATATAGAATCCAATCAACTTAAAAAAATCAACCACTTCAAGTTTGAAATACCGGTGTTGAAAATCAAAAGTGAGAGAAAGAGCAAAACCATGGATGAAAAAGTGTACAGTGCCCTCAAGAGCCAAAGTGCGCCATTGATCCAATTCGAATTGAAAGAGATCAAAAATATGATTCCTTCCAATCAAGATCAAATCCTCACTGCAACCGGCATGTTGACCATTGCGGGTGTCAGCAGGACGGAAGATCTGGTCATATTAACCCAAAATAATTCCAACGGACAGATTACTTTCTCGGGTAAGAAAAAGGTATACATGAGAGATTATCAGATTGAGCCACCCAAAGCACTTTTAAATGCACTTACCACTGGAAATGAAGTGGTGGTGGATTTTAAAATCGTCATGAGTAAATCAAATTAATCTTCAAACAAAAAATTTCTACTTTATGAAAAAAATGAAAATCCTTGCGTCTACAGGACTATGCCTTTTATTGGCAGGAACCGTTCATTCACAGAATTCCGACCTTCAATACTTCAGGTCATGGAACAAAAATGGCATCAATGTTTTTGAACCTTCTAAAACAGATGAACAACCAGAATTTACCGGTTTGAAATTGAGAATTGGAGCTGGCTTTAGTCAGGAATTGCAAAGTTTAACCCACTCCAACACGCCGGTATATGTTCCGGAAAGTCAAACCAATCCAATCAACAAAAACCTGTTGTATGGAACCTCGGCAACCGATTCCACAGAAGCGACTTTGAGGGGCTTTAATACCGCCATGGCTAATTTATACATTGACGCCCAATTGGCTGATGGTATAAGGGTCAGTGTTGAATCCTATATGTCTTCCAGACACCACAATGAATTTTGGGTGAAAGGCGGTTATATACAGTTGGACAAATTGCCGATGTTTGGTAATCCTGAATGGTTTAGCAAATATCTTCGTTTGAAATTAGGACATTTCCAACCCAATTTTGGCGACATGCAGTTCAGAAGAACCGATGGTGGAAACTCCATGTTCAATCCATTTGTAGAGAATTATATTTTGGATGCATTCACCACTGAAATCGGTGGAGAGCTTTATGCTTTTCCAATGAAAGGCCTTATGTTGATGGCTGGTATGACAGGAGGTACCCTTCATGGTAATATTGACAATTCCCAGGCCAAACCAGCTCCTTTTACCTTTGATAAGACAGAGACCAAACCCGCATTTCTCGGTAAAATTGCCTACGACAATACGACGAACGATTTTAGATATCGACTTTCATTATCAGCCTATCACAATGCCGGAAGCCCCAATCAAACTCTGTATTATGGTGACAGAGCAGGTTCCCATTATTTTATGGTGATGGAACAAAACCGTTCTACCATTCGTGTAGATGGCATTGATGTAGGAATTGGCCAAAGTACTTACAGAAACAACAAAGATTCCGGAAGATATCTCCCGGTTTTTAATAGCAAAGTCAGCACATTTATGGCCAATGCTTTTCTTAAATACAAAGGTATTGAAGGATTTTTTACTTACGAATCTGCCAGCGGTAGAAGTTGGTTTGAGCCGGGTGATGCAAATCGCAATTGGAGCCAAATTGGAGCTGAACTGGTCTACAGATTTTTGGCCAATGAGCAGTGTTTTGTGGGAGGCAGATATGTATCTGCAAGTGGAAGACCAATTTTTGGTCAATCAGATGTAAGCATTGACAGGATAGCTGTTTCTGCAGGATGGTTCCCATTGGATTATCTAATGATTAAAGCAGAATATGTAACTCAAACTTACAATGATTTTTCAGCTTTTAACCATGAAAACAATGGTAAATTTAGCGGCTTCGTCTTACAGGCTGCTGTCGGATTTTAATTACATTCTTGTGTTGGTATGATATGGACCCTTGTGATTTTGTTGGGTATTTTGAATTCCAACAAAGATTTAGGTGTCTCTTCTAAAAATAACAATTTGCTTTCCGGCTGGATTCACATTCTGCCGGAAAGTAAATTGTCTTTAAGGGGAAAAACGAATCTCAATCAGTACACTTGTCATTGTCAGCCGACCAAATCCACTTTCGAATTTTCCATAGAACAAAAAGAAAACACCTGCATTTTTAAGACGACCCAATTTGCCATCAATACCACGAATTTGGATTGTAAAAACAGATTGTACAATTTCAACATTAAGAAAAGTCTGGAATCCAATAAATATCCAAACATTTACATTCACCTATTGGGTATAAAAGAAACAGGAACACCAAAATATATTTTTCCTTACACCTGGCATCAAATTGAAATTAGTACTTTGGTGATCATACGGGAAAAAGCCCTCATACAAAATGTGCCAGCGTTTGCCTTTAAAATATCAGACAAAAAATACCGTTTGCAGGGAAATCATTTGATGAGCATGAAAGAATATCAGATTTATCCGTCTGACCTCATGTTTGGAATGGTGAAAGTAGATGATGGTGTTGCGTTTCATTTTGACTTTTTGCTGGAGATTAGGTGACCTGTAAAAGAGTATTACTTTCAGAAACCACAATATTTTCCTATACTTTTTATTTTATTCTATAAATCAAACCTGATGAAAAAAAAATATTATAATAACTAAATGAAAATAATTTTTCTAAATTTACTCTTTGCATTGCCATTGGTTGAATTCCCAATTGAAACTGAATTCCAAGAGATAAATCCAAATCAGTACTAAGTCTTCTACTAAAATTTACACTCGAAAACAAGTTGGTCCATTTAAATTTGTTAATTTCAACTGGAGAATTTATAGACGAAAATGGTTTGATCTTATTATCGGTATCGATGGTGTATCCACTTAGTTGCCCACCCATTAAAAATGAAGTACCTAGATCAATGGAAATCCCTGTGCTATTTTTTGATACAAAATATCCAAACTTAATTGGAATTAAAAAATAAGTGTATTTGTTGAACACATTAAAATTCTCTGTCGAATGAATTGTTTTTTCGATTGTGCCTCCATAGTAATAATCAATTCCATTAATATTTTGAACTCTTGCTGAATCACTATAAATGTTAACTCTGCTTGTCGATACATTAGAACCTTTCAAATTAGAAATAAATCTTTGAATTTCAATTCCACTAGTCATAAAGAAATTTGATTTAAAAATTCTGGAAACGGCAACTCCATGTGCGGTTGAATAAAGATATTTCTCTTGACCATGCCTAAGTGCTTGCCAATTTATAGCAGGGTCAAACTGATCATTTCTCCAACCGACCCCACACGCATTTATAAATTGTATGCATAACGCTTTTTTAAACCCATGATTATTGGTAACTGAATGATCAATTTGCTTGCCGAAAGTATCAGAATTGAGAGTGTCCACAAGGGGTAACAAGGATTCTGAATTCTCCAAACTTTCAACATTCAGTGCGTTTATAATTTCCGAATCAAGCTTGTTGAATTCTAATTGTTCTAAATTGAATGAATCGCTCTCCTTTACAACCTTTAAATGATTGATTCCAATTCCTTCTTCTAAATTTGATTTTTGTACTTGTTCTTGCAATAAAAAATCAATGTTCCGCCTATTTGTGAATTTTTCTCCAATCTCACTTTCAAATCCCATTTGTTCTAAATTCTTAAGATTGTTGAAAACAATATTTTTTCCAAAAATATTTTGAGGTACATTTTCTTTTCTAAGGCTAATACTTTCTCCTTCTCCACTCATTTGAGAAAATTGTTCTTCACTTTGCGCATAATTCAATGGATGAATTATCGCCCTTTCTTTATCTAACTTGCTTACGAAGAAAATTGAACTAAGTAGAATGGTAAAAATAGATAAATAAAAAAAAATAAAAAATCTTCTTCTCCTTTTCTTTTTGTCTAAAGCTAAAGAAATATTTTTCCATACTTCTTGGTCATCCCAATTATACTCAAATTTATCTTGTTCATTTAGTTGTCTTTCCGAACTCATAATTTGTTCATTTAATTATTTATTAAATTGACACCATTCTTTTTCAAATGCTTTTCGCGCTCTGCAGATATTACTCCTTACGCTGGATTCCCGTATGTTTAATAATTTGGATAATTCAGAATAACTCAACTCATCAAAAAAATGTAAATTCAATAATACAGCGTGTTTTTCACTTAATTTGTTGATTACCTTTTTGACCTCCTCAATTTTAAAATGTGACCAATTGAACTGTATTGTTTCCAATTCTTCTAAACTCGTCTCTTCAAAATAAAAATTGCGCTTTTTCTTTTTAAGAAGTTGAAAATATTCATTTATCAAAATTCTATTGGACCAGGCTTCAAAATCACCCAGAGAGCTATTATACAAATGTATATTTTCAAAAATTTTTAAATATGTAGATTGAATAATATCTTTGGCATCAACACTATTTTTACAGTATCTGGAGAGCGTTTTTTTCAATCTTTCAATTGTCAAAAAATACAATTGCTTCTGAGAATCACGGTGACCCTTCTTGCATTTATCAATAATATCAGATATACCTGTATTCAAGCAGATCTACTTGTTGTATATGTTGAAATAAATCTCCAAGGGCAATATACCCTGGTTAATGGTTGCAACACTACCGATAATGTTTCCTTCTACATATCTCCCATTAATTCCTGTTATAGTTAGAATTACATCTTCCGGCTTGGTGATAAACGTTATTTCAAACACCACCCAACTATTAAAATTTGGATCTTTTGAACTCTTCCAAAGTTGTAAGTTATTAATAGCCTGCTCCCCCAATTTAAAATTTTCAACAGCAAAGTAAATCGTCTCCTTATAATCTCCAATTAAAGTGTCAAATCCAGTGGTTAGATGATCCAAGCCAGAATATGGATTATCTCCTCCAGATCTAAGATATCTGATTGGATCATTGCCCAGTTTATAATAAAGTTCATCGGGATAATCAATTAAATCATAACAAAGCTTAACATCCAAAATTCCATTGGCACTGTTTAATTCGAATTTCCTCAATTCACCTTCATAATCTAGGGTGCGTATTCGAATATAAAATCCATAATTCAAATTGGGTTTGCGGCAGCCTTCCAGATAAAACTCAAACTCTCCATTTGGACCAAAATTAAAATTAGAATCAGTAAAAACAAAATGTGGGAAAAGCCCACCGTTTGTATCATTCCCCATCCTAATTCCAATAGCTCCATATAAAATACCTTTTTGAACTGGAGTTCCATCGCAAAATTGAGCTTTACCTTTAAATGTAATCATTATAAGGTCAATTTCAATATCATTTCTGAGAGGCACTTCATGATCGTTATCAAATTGACCCAAAAAATTATACCTCCATCTATCCAACTCATTTGGTACAATATTTTGAAATTCTATGATGCATTGCTCAAATATATCATTGGAAAATCTCTGGTAATATGAATTTAGATAAATATCCCGATCTTTAGGTACCAACAATTCAAAATAACCGTTTTCATCAGAATAGTCATGAACAGGTCCTTTCCCCCACAATAGGCTTGTAAACACTCGAAATTCCCAAAGTGCTGTAAACTTGACTCCCCGGACTGGAGTTCCATTGCTTAGTTTCGCGTATCCCCACAATTTAACATACCCAGTGTCAGATGGATTCTGCCAGATGACCGGTTCTTCTTTGACATCGGGTGTTTCTGCATTACCCATCAGAAGATTCGCAGTAATTTTTTCTCTTTTTGCCTCAGAAAATCGTCTATATTTTAAATCATATTCTTCTTTGTTAAATTCAAGCGTAACTGCTTGTTCCGGATCCAATGGAATGCTCTTAGTACTATAATACCCAAATTGGTTTGTCCAAACCGACCCGGCTTTCCGATTGTTTTGAAAAGCTGTTATTAGCACATTGGGGAGAAGGACCCCGTCTATGTTTTTGATAGTTCCTTCAATATTTACAGCTCCAATCTTTTTTGGAGAAGGATCTTCTTCATGAATATCAATTGAGATCTTATCCTTGTGGCAAGAAAAGAGGACTAGAGCTATTATCAGAAATAGATTTAAAGATTTCATGGCTTAATTTTTTTTCTGGTAGAATTGCTTTTTGTTGGAGTTGATTCTTATCTAAATATTCTCGAACCTATAAAATGCTCCAAAAAATAATAATAAATTTAAAGATTGACCAAATTGGTCTATCCAGGCTGCATCCTTTGGGAGTCTAATCTGCCAATTACACTATAATATTTGGAAATAAACTAAATAATAAATAAAAATCCTTTTATCTGTTAATAGCCAAGGCTTACGAATAAAAGAATAAAATGCCTCAATGTTGCAAATGGTCCACAAGCCGGATTTTCCTACGCTTTGATGTAGCACCAGGAAAAACAGTTTAGATACGGAGGTAAAAAAATTAAAAAGCCTTGCGCTGAAAAGGGCCAGGGCATATGAATTGTATAAAAATGACAACAGCCTTGCAATTCCCCCAAACAAGATTTTATCACGGCTTGGCGTGAATCCAGGAAGAATCAATAAATTAAATGGAATTATAAAATAAAAAAAGCCTTGCGCCGAAAAGGGCCAAGGCTTATGAATAGTAAAAAAAAACGGCAACGACCTACTCTCCCGGAAAAACCAGTACCATCGGCGCAGCAGGGCTTAACTTCTCTGTTCGGAATGGGAAGAGGTGGAACCCCTGCGCTAAAGTCACCTAAAACTTTTATCACGCGGTGTGATTAATTTTTAAAAAGGTTGGTTGAGAAAATGTGTCTGGAGTATGAAAAAAAAGGAAGCTTAGGGGTAATTAGTACTACTCAGCTGAACGCATTACTGCGCTTACACCTGTAGCCTATCAACGTAGTCGTCTTCTACGACCCCATGTAACACTCATCTTAAGGATAGCTTCGCGCTTAGATGCTTTCAGCGCTTATCTAGTCCGTACATAGCTACTCTGCGCTGCACCTGGCGGCACAACAGATACACTAGCGGTACGTCCGACTCGGTCCTCTCGTACTAGAGTCAGCTCCCTTCAATGTTACAACGCCCACCACAGATAGAGACCGAACTGTCTTGCGACGTTCTGAACCCAGTTCACGTGCCACTTTAATCGGCGAACAGCCGAACCCTTGGGACCTTCTCCAGCCCCAGGATGTGACGAACCGACATCGAGGTGCCAAACCTCCCCGTCGATATGAGCTCTTGGGGGAGATCAGCCTGTTATCCCCGGCGTACCTTTTATCCTTTGAGCGATGGCCCTTCCATGCGGAACCACCGGATCACTTTAGCCGACTTTCGTCCCTGATCGATCCGTCGATCTCTCAGTCAAGCACACTTATACTAATACGCTCTGCGCATGATTACCAACCATGCTGAGTGTACCTTTGCAAGCCTCCGTTACTCTTTAGGAGGCGACCACCCCAGTCAAACTACCCACCACACACTGTCTCCCGCATTGC
>JADJXG010000002.1 GCA_016715965.1 Saprospiraceae bacterium
TATAGTGCGTTTAACACATCAAGACGCTCGTACTTTGAACCAATGTGATTATCGGTTACGAATCCTATTGGATATTCAATCTCTCTATACTTCTTGAAATCAATCACGAGTGGTTCTTCGTTTGGTTGAATTTCACGAGCGAGTTTAATTGAGTCTCCAACCTCATCAACGATAAGATTCATTGCCTTGAGTTCTGAAATCGCATCAATAATCTTCTTTGGGGAAACGTCAAAAACATCTGCAAGCTCTACCACCGTTTTCTTTTCTTTTTCAAGAACACGCTTCACCATATCTGGTAATCGTTCTCCAGTTCTTGTTGATTGTGAGTTGATTCTCTTGTTTGGGAGTTTATTACGCTTACAGAATCCTCTTACGGATTCGGGCTTCATTCCCAATTCTTTTCCTAGTTCTTCGTAGGAAAGTTCTGGATGAGATAATATGTATTTTATCTTCATCTCGCGAGTCAATACTATCTTTTTCATTTTTTTGTCTCCTTGTTTTAGTTGCTTTCATAATTATAACATTTTTTGTAGTATAATATATGTGCGGTATTTAAACATTTGTGCATTGTTCCTATATAGGACGTACTATGTTGCCGCACATTTTAATAAGATTTTCCAGTTTCGGCTTGAAAATACTCGTAATATCACCTATTCACTGGGTGATTTTTCGTAGTTCTCATTCAAAAACTTTGCGAATGTTTGAACGTCTTGTTTATCGTCTCCAGAATCTGTTTGTCGCACATAAGTAAGTAATTCATTTGCGGTATCAATATCGGTTGCGTAAGGAATCATCAAATATAGTTTTGTAAATGTAACTCCTTTCAGGTCATTCTCTGAAAATCCAAGCTCAACTACCCATTTCTGATAATTCTTCCTTTTTTGGTCTGCGGTTGATGTTGGCATACCAGTAATCTCTTCGGTAAATCGTTTCCAACTTGGTTTTATTGCTTCGTATTTTTCCCCACCAAACAATTCTTTGTAGAGTGCGTTTGAAAACAGTTCATTTAATATTCTTCCCTCGACAAAATAAACACGATTTTTTATTTCTTGAAGTTCCTTTAATTCGTGAAGTAGTGTTTTTGCTTTATTGTATCTCTGTTGTATTGACATCGTTGATTAAAAAACTTCCGTTTAGTTCGACCGGCATAAGGCAGAAAGGACATCCTAACACTCCATTAAAATACTTTGACAAAAACCAGCGGTTACAACGATTACAACAAAATTCATGCAACTCAAAATTATTGTTTTTCAGAATGTTCAACGTCATAAATTGTATATGCTGCGTCTATCAATCTTACTAATCCCAGTGCCGACTCTTTTGCCATCTGTATTGTCTCATTAAACTCCTTTGAAAAGTTCCTGTTTGTTTCTCCGGCAGTGTGCGTTGGCTTTGGAAGCGATACATAAGTATTTGTTTTCCCGCCATACTCGCTCGTTTTTGTAGGAAACTCTCCTTCAAGACCAACCGCATCTACAAATCCTTTGTCAAACGAGAGGTATTTCTTTCCATCTATCGTTACTTCCAAAAACTTCCCATCTTTATTCTTTCCCGTGTTTTCTTTTAACACCTTCACATTTTCTACTACCCCTTTAATTACCATAATCTAATTTAACTTCATTATCTACGACCTTTTCTTCCATGTTTATTGGTTTATATGCCTCAAAAAACCATATTACCTTTTCTATAAATTGTTCGTCTGAAATTGCAGTTTTTGCATAAATCGCAATCGCTGTATCTACCGCCTTATTGAAACAAGCACCCTTCGCTTGTCCGCTCATTTTCATTTCAAGACCTTTCTTCGCACCACTTTCCTTTTCAAAAAATCTTTTTTGTTGTTCCATATTGTTTCATTGTTTCTTATTAAGGGTTTTGGCTAACCTTTTTATCTTATTTTTTATGTTTAGTGATTTTTGTGTTTTTTGGCACCACCGACAAGGCATACACTCTTCGTCTATTATGTTCCCGCGCTTCACATACGCTGGAATACAAATTTCCCCAACGACCACCGCACACCTCACAATTACCAAGAGCAAGAGACATTTCCTCAATTTCTTTATCCGTCATTTCCTCACCCCATACTTTAGTCATATCCGTTTGCGCCATCATTTTCTTCGACTGGGTTTCCTTCTCTTACTAAGATTTCGTCATTTTGTTCCATAGTGTTTTGGTTAGTGGTTTGCTTTCGTTCCAGTGGGCAATTAAGTGTGTCTGGTAGCTCGTTTGTTCCTTACTCGCTATCGTTACACGCCACACTTCAATATAAGCATATTTTAATGCGGATTACAAGAGGAAACTGTGGATAACTTTGAGTGGAAATCTGACAATGTTTTTACTATCAAATCCCACCGCTCCTCACTTGGTTCAAATGGAATGTGTTTCCAATCGAATGGTGTTTCAAAAATAGTGTAGAAAACAGGTAGTTTGGTGGCTCGGTGCTCGCACTCCAACTGATATTCATATTTCGTATAATCCCCACTCACTATATATTTACATTCTTCTACTCTATTCTTAAAAACAAAGTCTGGTTTTACCACTAATACAAAATCTTCAATCTGTAATTCGTATTTCTTGTTCCACTCGTGGGGTATTTTACTGTATTCAAGTGTTTTTTTATAGAGTTCTTCGAGTGCGATTCCCGTCAATACATTTCTGCAACTCTGTAAATTCATCTCTGATTTCTCAAAGAAATTCTCTGGTGTCAGCCACCCACCAAGAATTGACTTCACATCAGAAGCCCAATAATGCCCACGCTCTCGCGTTCTTGGTTCATCAAATACCCTATTCGCCAGATTCTTTATCAGTTCGTTCTTTTTCATTGTATCCATGCAATTCCCGTGCTATTCGTGCGAATGTCTCTGGAGACATCGCAACCACAGCACCCGACCTTTTCTCTCCCCTTTCTTGACGAACAATATAGCAAATACTTCCCCACTTCCCATATTGTTTTCCTTTCTCATCGTGTTCCTCAACTATGTTTATCACGTTTGGGTGAGCCATCTTTTTTGATTCCAGAAAATAATTATCAAGGAAACACTCTCCACCTCCTCTCCGCACTACATCGCCGAACAGTATCTTTTTTCCCGCTTCAGCACCTCCAATGCGAACATAGTTCAATCCCGTTATTTTTGAAAGATAATCTGCGAACTCCCGCTCCCCGGCTCCTCCCTTGTCGTTATTGTATCCCATATTTTTTTCTATCCTCTTTGTCTATTTTTCTCAACCGCATTCTTTCTTCCGCACTCTTGTATGAGCATTCTTCACACAACACAGAAACGTCTCCGTGTTTCGTTCTCCTATCTCCAAATTCTTTTTTACACCATCTGCAAATCATACAAATTGCCATCGTTTCTTCTTTTCTTCCGCCTCTTTTTCTGCAATAAATCTTGGCATCGCAAAATATAGTTCCGCTATAGTGCGTGGTTTTTTCCACTTCATAATCCATTCCGCACCACCAATAATGTCCTCATCAGAATACATATCCATAAGTTTTGCCGCCCAAATATAACGCGAACGCGGGCTATCGGCAAGTTCTTCTACCTCCCAAATCTCTTTTACGCCGTCTATAATCGCTTGTATGTATTCTTTTTTTGTCATTATTCTTGATAATCTTCGGTTACAATTCCCTCTTTCCTCTCGTTCGACAAAAGTATTCGGTAGTCGGGGTGTTTTTCCGTTTCTTTGTGTCCATTTTTGAACACCACAATCTTTACTGGTCTTCCATTCACGATAATCTCACCAGAAAAATATACTTCTCCTTTGGGGCTTTTCTTCTCCCACAACACACCAACTTTTTGATTTTTCATAATTCTATAAATGTTTTATTGTTGTAATCGTATTCGACCTTTACATATCCCAACTTACCACCGCGTCTGTTTTTGTCAATGTATATCTTGCTTCTGTTACTCCATTTGTGTTCTCCATCTTCGTCTTGTTCTTTTTCTTTAAGTCGCACAATAAACATAACTCCAAAACTTTCTCCCGCTATCATTTGTGAACCCCGTAGATTGTCAAGTGATGGTCGTGTAATGTCTTGTGTTTCTTTTTTGAGGTGGGTAATGAGAAACAGTGTTATATTTTGGCGTATTGCCATTTCTTTCAGATAACGCATAACATAATCAACAACTTGAACCTGACTTGATACCGCCACATTCGTGAGATATTGGAGGTGGTCAAGCATCACAATCCTAGTTCCATATTCTTTCTTCGCTTTCATTATCATACTTTCAAGCCACATCATTCGCTCTCCAGACTTTGCTCTCGTTGGGATACTTTTTGGAAGATGGAAGAGTGGAACATCGTCACCAAACATTTCCATGAACGATTGTGGTTCCATTTCGCACGAAAACCACATACAGGGGTAGGTTTGCGCGAGGTCTTTTGTAAGTGATATGAGGAACGTGGTTTTTCCTGCTCCGGGAAATGCACCGAGCGTATAAATCTCACCTCCGTAGAAACCACCAAAAATGTCGTCAAGTTTGGGGAAGTTCTGGAAGTGCATCTTCTCTCTCGGAGGGAGTTTCTTTATTTCCTCGTTGAGTTCGTGTGATGTTATTATTTTCATATTTTTGTAAATCGGTTCTTACTCATACCCCCAACACATTAGCGCGTATTACTCTCGAAGTATACGTTGGGGGCATTGCAAAGAATCTATTCAGCCCTCTTTGTCCTCTGCCGGTATTCAATGTGCATAAAAGGAAACTTTTTTCTCGCCTTTGACGCCTTACTGAACTTTCTATCACAATCCGAACAACAATTTCCAAGATTTTCGTGTTCTCTTTCTGTGTGTGAAAATGGTTTTCTACAAAAAGCGCACAGTCCATCTATCTTTTCAATATTTCCATTCATTTAGTTTTTAGTTCTAGTATAAACTTCCTCTTACACATCGCACATTGGTAGCAATTTTCGGTGCTTGTTTTCGTTTCGTCTCGCGTGAGATGGTACAGTTTGTGCTTGTTAGACTTTTCTGGGTAGAAATCACACCGAATATCTGGAGGAAACCACCTAAAATCCTCTTCGTTGTATATCAGTTTATCCATGTATTTTTATCGTACTTCGTACCTTTTTACATCCATAGCATATCTGCGTGAGTGCGTCGTGAAACGTGGAGTAAATCGCCTGTTGGGTATGCCGTCCTTCGCAGTCTTGAATGTGTTTCCGCACTTCTTCTTGTGTTTCGCAGTGTTCGTATTCTAGTGTCATATTTTTTCGTAAACATACAAGACTCCATCGACATCGCCAAGCAATCCGTATCCTTTTGCCACACTTCCATTCTTTCTTTATGTGTATTCTATGTTTCGACTCAAAATTCCAGTTAGATACGAGTGCTCTTGAATATAGAGCGGCATCCCCAGCGGCAGCCCAAGCGGCAGCCCAAGCGGCAGCCCAAGCGGCAGCCCTAGCGGCAGCCCAAGCGGCGTCCCTAGTGGCGTCCCTAACGGCAGCCCAAGCGGCGTCCCTAGCGGCGTCCCTAGCGGCAGCCCCAGCGGCATCCCTAGCGGCGTCCCTAGCGGCAGCCCCAGCGGCATCCCTAGCGGCATCCAAAGCGGCAGCCCCAGCGGCATTCAAAGCGTCATCCCGAGCGGCATCCTCAGCGGCAGACCGAGTCTCAAATAATTTCCACTTTTTTTGGCTTTCCGTCTGGTTTCAACCATGCTATTGATTTAAGCGTTTCAATCCATCCCTCAACATCGTTCCACCATTTAGGATGCGGAACCTCCTTCAAGAGTCTTGCTCTCCTTACCACACACTTATCACCATACCACGAAATTATATCCTCTACCTCTGCTTCGTAGTTTGTGCATCCCAACCTGTACCACATAAAAGGTTTCTTCGTGAGATGAAGTCCGCGTTCGCAAATCTTCAAATCTCCCTTTACCTCGTGCCATTCTCCAGGAATCCATTTATTGCCTTTCTTGGTTGGTAACGACCACTTCAAATCCCCACCATGACAGGACCTTCCATCTACGAGTATTTTATAAAGTTTATCCATAATTTAAAACGATTCTTCGACTAACTTTTTTTTGTGTTCTTATTTACACTCAACAAACTTACCACCCCTTAATTCATAGAATACATCCTCTTTTATTTTCTTTCCATCTATCTTTTCAGCGCGTACACATATAGGCTTATCATTTTCCCATTCAGCGAGGACAATCCAACTTCCAACTTTGCCTTTTGCGATGTTCCTATAACCAATACCCACAACAACACTATCCTTACCACCGCTTTCGAGCTGAGCGTAGTCTCCTGATGAAGCGAGCTTAGCGGAGTCTCCTGATGAAGCGAGCTGAGCGTAGACTCCTGATGAAGCGAGCTTAGCGTAGTCTCCTGATGAAGCGAGCTTAGCGGAGTATCCTGATGAAGCGAGCTTAGCGGAGTCTCCTGATGAAGCGAGCTGAGCGTAGTCTCCTGATGAAGCGAGCTGAGCGTAGACTCCTGATGAAGCGAGCTTAGCGGAGTCTCCTGATGAAGCGAGCTTAGCGGAGTATCCTGATGAAGCGAGCTGAGCGTAGACTCCTGATGAAGCGAGCTTAGCGTAGTCTCCTGATGAAGCGAGCTTAGCGGAGTATCTATTGTCTATATTTGAATCATCCTCTTTATTTTTTGTCTTGCAAATATCAAGCAAAAAATTAACTGACGCATTTACAAAACTTTTCAAGTCGAGTTTAGACTTTATCGTGATTTTATTACACACTCTCTTACTGTCATCGCTCTTCTCCTCACTTATATCTTTTGCCTCGACTTCAGCGAAATTACAATCCGTTAAATTATAGTAGTTCAGCACATCGAGCGGGTTTTCACAGAAATGAAATCCACTCTTACATAATTCAACCTTACCTTTGTGTTCGTATGTCTCTCCTTCTTTATACTGGAACCCATTACACTTGAAATCTTTATCAAATGCCTTGAACCCTTTCATTGTTTTTTTCATAATTCAATATAAGCATATTTTAGTGTCTTTTACAATAGGGTGGGTGTGGATAAGTGGTGGGTTTTCCGAAAGACTTGCGCTCTTCTGAAAGTGTGCTATAATGGATACATCTCTTGACGTTGAGCAAGAACGGGTGTAAACTAATCTAGTCAGCTGAACACCCACTCATTCTCAACGGTGAGTGGGTTGTATTTTTACTGGTGTGGATAGGTAGGCGGACTCGTGAGCCCCACACTGGAAGCCATTAAATCACGGGATATACGGAATGACTGCTTTATGCCGAAACAGCAAAAGCCGTACACGGTAATCCGAAAGTTCCTAACGTGTATAGCGAGACGATTGGGGGAAACTATGGAGTTGTGCCCAAATCAGCGAAGGAATAATTGTGTACTGAGATACAACAGATAAATACACAAGAGGAAAGCATTGCCAGACTGGCTTTGGAACTCTTGCATTATCCGAAATTACTGGACAAGTGAAAGAAATTGTTGCGAGACATTGAGGTGGTTGCTTTTTATTCTATGGTATAATCCATAAGTAATAGACAGAAAAGACGAGGATATGTGTGATTACTGGCAAAGAGAGATTTTTTTATTCTATGGTATAATCCATTCATGGAAGTATTCGATAGAGAAGAAGAAAAAAGATATTATACCGAGAAAGGGAGAAGGTGTATTAGGTGTGATAGGTTGTTGAATGATAGGGAGTGTGGGAAATGTGGGAAAAAACACGGAAAAGAATATAAGAATACCGGAATATGTGAGGAGTGTTTGTTTGGAGATATATAAAAAAACCGCCATTTCTGGTGGTCTTTTTATAATGAGTAGATTGTTATTTCGTATGTATATACTCATATAAGCATACTTCTATGATAATTGCAAGAGAGGTTATCCACAAGTCGAACTTCCGTTCTGCGTGCCCCGTCCGATGTCTGATTTTGCCGTTCCTCGCCTCTGTGTGGTACTTTTTATCGTGTTTTACTGCCCGATGATATGTTGACAATGCCAATCGGAACCCGAACTGAACCATATTTTCCGCTTCGTCTGGCGTAAATCCCACTCCTATCAGCATCTTTTGTAATGTTATTTTATCCATGGTGTAACAAAAAAACCGTACTCCCTGATGTACGGCTTTTCGCTTTTTGGGTTTTATTTTCCGAGCATTTTATAAATATGCTCAGTACAGTATGCGTATGGTGTTTCTGTTATATTTTTACACCCTAACACCTCGCATACGTGTTCCCCTTTTTGCCTTTTGCCTTTTAATTCTTCCTGTTTCTTTATGTCCTTGTGATTTCTTTCAAGCAACGGCTCGCTATAACCTCGCTCCCTAAAAATCAACTTTTCTGGAGTAACTTCGATTGTATACAATGGATTACACCTATCATATACCAGTATTTCAATGAGAAGTCTTTCATTCCCCCCCTGTCCCTTGCTTGCTCTTTCTGATGTCGTTGTTGCGTAGAGTTTCATACTATTATACCCACGTAGGTTTTATTTTCGACTCTGGCAACGCTTCGAGGAAATTTATAACTCTATCGGGTATTCTTCTTGTCTTCCATGCCGTTCCGTATTTATACCCACACGTTGGGCAAGGTTCTGATGGGTGCTCATCGTACGAATCCCATCCTAACGCAATTTGATGTTCGCATCCTGCTGTAAGGTCATTGAGATGCCAATTTTCCCACACATCTAAAAAATCAAGCCACTTGATTGCGTCCCACCCCTCAGAAAATTTTATGTCTTTGGGTTTTATGAGTTTGTCATCCCTATATTTTCCATCACGATGCCAGAAGTCCATGTCTATTTGACCGCATGAGCCATCAGCATTTCCGCTTTTTCTTGGACCAATAACACCACTTATAGAAAGGGTGGCGGGTTTTGTTTCTTTTTTATTCCATCCGCCAATTCCTCTATATGTATACTCTGGTTCCTCGATTTTTACTTTGCAGAATATTTTACTATTCGCCTTTTTATATCCGAGATTTACATCTCCAATATATAGGATTTTTTCCATAATTTTTAATGTACCCGCATGCAGGGATTGCAGGCGTTTCGGGTTTCGATACCCGTGAGCGTTAGCCGCTCATCTCCGAACCCTTGCGCTACTCGGCAAAGGTGCGGAGGGAATGGCTAAATATTATCAAGCATTTCTGTAAATCTTCCGCATAAATCTGCTTTTTCTGCATAGGATAAATCATCGCAACCGTTTTTTTAATGTTTCCAATTTGTCGGCTCGTGAATTGCTATATTGCTATCATACACGTTATAATCGAAAAATCTTTCATAATCAGCACAGTGCGGTGATGATTTTATTTCCCTTAGATATTTTTGACCCTCATGTTCTCCAATAGAAAATTTACGCTCGAAGTTATAACCACCAACCATACGGTTATCGTTTCCAACAACACACAACGAATTTCCTTTTTTCTTTTCGATTTCGCACAATTCTATTGCCATCAGTGCATATATATATTTTTCTCCTTTTAATTGTTTCATATCTTAAATGATTAAACGACCTTTACAAAACACACAACGTGAATATCACCCACCCGAATATCAACGACACCGCCACCATGGAGCATAACGCTTCCATAGTACGGCCTAATTCCTTTTTCTCTGGCTTGTAGGGCTTAAAGTCCATACTACTTATATTCCCGCTTTTTGTATAATCTTTCATCTTTTTATTTATTTTCTCGACCTTTTTGCTTCCTAGATACTCCCTCCGTGTTTTATTGTGTACATATTTTACGCCACAACGGCATCACCGCTTGAACCATATCGGATTTCAAGCAGACGCACACACACAAGAGGGAATATACAAGAAACAAATTGAAAGGTACATTTTTAGTAAATCACATTTCCATACGATTTCAAGACCCCACCTGTGGATAACTTTTGTGTCCAAGATACGCCCACAATAACGATAATTTCATGGTATAATAGGGATAACAAACATGAGCAGAAAAATCGCCCCACATAGGGCAAGAAAATTCGCTGAGGAGTATGTAAAAAATGGAATGTCATCCATAAAAGCCATTGAAGCAGTAGAAGCAGAAGCGGGTAAAACCCACTCCAAATCTTATCTAAGAGTAAAGGCACACCGCACACTATACAACGAGAAGTACAAAGGAATATAGAGGAAATATTATATGAGCATGGCGTATCAAAAACACTCATATCAAAGATATTAAAGAGGAATATAGAACAAAGAAAAGTATCCCAGGAAGCAATCAAGCCATTAGTATTGCTAGTGAATTACTGAAATTACGTGAAAATACCTCGCAAAATGCGCCCACTTTTAATATAGTAGTAAAGGAGTTGAGTATAGAAAAACCTGAAAAACCCACCCCTATAGATGTATCGGTAGAGGAAGTAAACGCCGTATAGGTCAATTTTGAGCGATATTTTTAGGCAAAAAGCCCCGTTGCGTATACATAAAGTAATAAATGACCAAAAAGTTAGAAAAAATCACCATAAAATGCGGATATTGCGGTAGAGAATTACCCACTAATAGTACATACAGACGTGAGTATTGCTCTAATGTGTGCCGATTCAAGCATTGGAGAAGGAGAAAATCATACGCAAGATAACCCGTATCGTACCCACACACCACTAAAACCCACCTACTACATACCCTTATATGGTAAAGACTGAAAGGAATGGCGAGGAAAATACTGAATGAACGAATCGGGCAGACGGGGGGAGGGGGAGCCACCAACGAGGATGTGAAGATGGTACTAGATATTGTCCCCACCACATAAATGAAAAAAAAAGAAAAGGTTACATTAAAATATGAATAAATGAAACATCTTATTATAGGAAACGGAGAAATAGGGAAGGCATTGTTTAAGGTTCTTGAGAGGTATGAACCGAAGATTTGCGATACGGAGGGCATAAGGGGGAAGTTTGACGTGCTTCATGTTGCGTTTCCGTATTCAGATTCGTTCGTTGGCTCTGTATTGAGTTATAAGAAGAGATTCGGGGCAAGGCTGGTAATTATCCATTCTACGGTGAAAGTCGGCACTACGGGTCAAATTGGAGAGTTTTGCGTACATTCACCAGTAAGGGGAGTACACCCCAATCTTGCTGAAGGGATTATGACGTTTGTGAAGCATTTTGGAGGAGAAATGGCGAATGAGGCATCAAAGATATTTGAGGATGTTGGAGTTGAAACAAGGGTACATGAGAATCCAGAAACCACTGAAATGATGAAAATACTCGATACTACCTATTATGGATGGAATATTTTATTTATGAAGGAAGTTAAGAGGATTTGTGATGAATATGGTCTTGATTTCAATGATGTTTATACGGTTCCCAACGAGGAATATAATGAGGGGTACATGCTTCTAGGGAAGCCGAATGTGAGGAGACCCGTGCTAGAGTATATGGAAGGAAAGATAGGAGGACATTGTGTGATAAATAATACGTTTTTGTTTGACGACTGGCTCACGAATACGCTAAAGGAAAGAAACAATGAGTATGGAGGATAAAATTATTGACCCACGAATGGTAAAGATGGGGAAGGATTGGCTTGACGGAAAGATTCTCGTTGAAGAGTTTCAGGGGATAAGGTTAAACGAAAAGCAGATTGAGTTTCTGAACGACAAAAACAGGTTTTCGCTCGTTTCGGGGGGAATGGCAAGCGGAAAAACGCTCGCGTTTATTATAAAGTTCATTTTGATTTCCCAATGGTTTCCCGGAACAAGGATTATGATTGGCAGAAAGACAAAGGGAAATGCTTCCGAGACTTTTATGAAGGATTTCGTCGATGTCTGTCCTCCTGGAATATATGAACACAAGATTGGTGAAGGAAAAATCATATTTAAGAATGGAACTGAGGCAATATTCTTTGGTCTTGATTCTCTTGCGTCTGGCGGTGAAGACTTGAAAAAGGCGATTCAGACGATTAAATCGCACAACTTCGGTTTTGTATTCATAGACCAGCTGGAAGAAATAGACGAGAGCGTATTTGAAGCATTGAACTCACGTGTACGTAGGAGACAATGTAAGCACGGTACCGACGAAAAGAAAGGAGAGGTATTTGTAATGAGAGATGAGAATAGACTTCCGATATACGAAAAGTGTGCAACGTGCGGGCTTTATACGTTTAACCAGTTCAATATGACCACAAACCCGGCAAACTTCTGGGGGTATGACTATTTCAAGGTTCATCCGCGTCCGATGACGCACTTGGTGGAAACCTCCATGTTGGACAACAGGGGCAATCTTTCCGAACAGTTCATTCAGTCGGAACTCGCAAAGCCGGAAAGGTATGTAAAAAAGTTTGTGTATGGTGACTGGTCGCCAGATTCTCTTGTCGAGGGGGGCGTGTTTTCGGAGGATTACATAAAACATCAGGCGTTCTATATCAAAAATCCGATACGCGAGTTTGACGGGATAAAGATATTCAGCGAGCCGGAATATAACCATGAGTATCAAATTGGGGTTGACAGTTCGGAAGGTTCTACCGACCCGTGTTCCATTCAGGTGATAAACAAGGATACCGGCGAGCAGGTTGCGTGTTTTAACCAGTTTGTTCCCGTAAATGTACAAATAGAGAAAATAATGCAGTTGGCGATGATGTACTCGTTAAAAAGAAAGCCGATGCTTGTAATAGAGACGAATGCCTCCGGAACTGCCGTTATAGAGGGCATAAAAAAACAATACGACAACATCTACGAGAGGGAGGTATTTAATTATAGAGAACAGAAGAATCTGAAAAAGTTGGGTTTTCAGACAAACTTTGCTTCAAAGGCACTCCTTATAGAAAACTTTAACGCATTACTGTCAAAAAAATATGTTATAATTAGGGATAGAAATACGCATGAGGAAATGAAAGTCTTTGTGTATTCCGACGAAGCGCAGAAGAAGGGGGCTGGAGCGCAACGAGGGTATCACGATGATAATGTAATGGCTCTCATGCTCGCCTATTTCAATGTCAGACCAAAGACGAAAGAGGAAAACACACTCTCAAGACTATTAGAAGAAAAAAGAGTTCAAAATAAAAAACCGTATCAATTCATTTAATGGAAGATAAATATATCAGAAACAATATAGGGACATTCTACGGGGATGTAGAGATGCCTGGCGGATATTCGTTCAATCATGTCGGCACGCTTCGCAGAATAGACTTGTATTATAACGGGAAGTTTGAGAGTGGGGAGTTTGACGATAGGGAAAATAAAAAGTTCTTTTTCAACATCGTAAAACCGGCGTGTGACGTGGCGAGCAAGTTCACCGATATAGACACGAAGGACGTTGTGCTTTATCCCACTATACCAGAAAATCATTGGGAGGTCTGGCTAATGCAACACGACCTCAAACAATGGTTGAAGGAAAATAATTTCGGTGTTCTTTTTAATGAAGTAAACGAAGACTATCCGAAGTACGGACACGTAATCGTAAAGAAAACCAAAGATGGCTGGAAGAAAGTAAATATAGCAAATTGCAGGTTTGACCCGTCCTCTCAGTCTTTCAAAACAGACACATGGTTTTATGAGGCGTTGTTGATGACTCCCCGAGAAATCATAGAGATGAAGTGGAATAACAAAGATGCAGTAGATGAACTTCTCTCTGACAAGAAATCAAAATATCTTATCTATGAGTGTTACGATTACAACTTGGATGGGGGGAAAAAGTGGAAGAGGTCATTTAAGGCAGGCGTGTGGGACTATAAGAAAGGAGACAGACTCGTAAGGGGAACGGAAGCACTCATAAATACGGAGAACGATTGGAATCCATCGCTTACGCTCCACGAAGACGAGCTGAATGAACTCCCGTATCGTGAATTGAAATGGGAAGAGGTTCCCGGACGCAGACTCGGTCTTGGTTTCGTTGAATACCTATTCGATAACCAAATTGCCGAAAATGAAGCGGAAAACCTGGAGAGAAAGGCGTTGTTCTTCAAGGCACTTCAAGTGTGGTACACAAGAGACGAGAATATCGGTGGTAGGAATGTTTTTGATGGCGTTGATAACGGGAATATCCTTCTTACCGGCACGGAAATTGCCTCACTTCCAAAAGACAACGCCGACTTGTCTGCGTACAACAACACGCGAAATAGGTGGAAAGAAAATACTACGACAAAAACATTTACGTCGGACATCTCGCGAGGAGAGAATCTTCCCTCAAGAACTCCGCTTGGTGTTGCAAATCTTCAAACGTCAATGCTTGTTTCGTACTTTGACAAAAAGAAAGAAAATGCAGGGTTGTTCTGGAAAGACATTTTCCTCAATGACATAATTCCTTCGTTTAAGAAAGACGCCAAAAAGAGACATAAGCTTTCGCTATTATCGAACACTTCGGGCATAACAAAGTTTATTAAACTCAAAGCAAGAGAAATTGTTGATGGTATCGCCCTGAAGTATGTTGTGGAAAAAGGAAGGATACCTAGTCTTGATGAGATTGGATTACTTGAAGAAGGTGTTGTGAAGAGCCTGAAATCAAACAAAGTGATAGGTATCGACATACCGGACGATTATTACGAAAATACTAAGTTTAGGTTTGATATAAACTTTACTGGTGAGCAGCTGGATGTCGCCACTATGCAACAGAGTCTTGACGTTGCCATGCAACTCATAGGGAGTAATCCGTTGTTCACACAAAATAAAGGATTGAGAACTATTTTGTTCAAGAGGTTAGAGCTTGCTGGGGTATCACCAGTTGACCTTGAGATGCTTGACGATGAAATGGAAGCAAATCCAATAAGTCCAGAGCAGATGATACAAGGCGGCTCAATAGCAAGGCAAACACAACAGGCAAGTCCAACAATGTCTAAACAAACCACAACCGTATGAAGCTAAGTGAAAACGATATAAAACTTTTTAAGGCGCTGAACAAGAATGAGTATGGTAAATTACTCGTTGATTATTTAGAGCGTTTGAGGATTGATATGTTTAACCCAGAAGAACTCACCAAAGAAAATCTTGAAGCGAGGAAAGACACCGCAGAGAAGATAAAGAACGAGATTATAGATAGGATTAAACTCGTACAGAAAGAGAAAAAGCCCACACCAAAAAATCAGTTTGTGTAATAAATTGAGCTGACGGTAAAGCTCATTAAACACCGACTAAGGGAGAAAACCCTGACAAAAGGTCGAAAATCAAAAATAGACAAAACTATGGAAAATGAAAAAGAACTCGAAAAGGAAGTAGTCATAGACGAAAACCTTATCGATGACGAAGATTTGAAAAAGAATCTTCAAACGGTAGTGGCTCAGAAAAAGCACTTCCGAGAAAAGTATCAGAGTGTGTCTAAGGATTTTGAGGAATACAAGAAAACACACCCAGATATTAAGGTTGAAGAAAAGAAAGAGGTTGTCCCTGTTGCCGAACCTAAAAATACAGTTTCAAACGAAGTGAGTATAGAATCGGTACTTGATTTGAGGACTAAGGGATATTCTGATGCTGAAATACTTGCATTTAACAAGTACGCAAAGAAGATGAATGTTCCAATTTCTGAAATAATTGAGGACCCATTTATCAAAGCTGGCATTGAAGCTGAAAGGCAAAAGGCAAAAGTCGAACAGACGACACCAAACCCTTCCAATGGAACAATGACTGTCAAAGGTAAAACTTGGGCACAAATGACTCCAGAGGAACGCAAGATGAATTACGATGCGTTTATAAATGGAAAGGGTAGTAATTCAAACATCTAGAGAAAATTATGGCAGTAACAACTGACCCGTTCAGCAAAACAGATTTTGATGCTCGAATCAATAAACAATCTTGTTGATTTAAAATCGGATTTAATTGACTTGAAAGCCTTTTGTAAATAGTCCAGACAAAAGGTCAACAAGGCGCAAGCACTCTTTAACAACTTGGACACCGATGTGCTATAATATATAGTATATGAAAATGTCCAAACTAACAGCTTCTTATGTAGCTGGAATAATAGACGGAGAAGGTTATATAGGTCTTTTAAGAATCTCTAAGGGAAATAAAGCAAAGTGGCAATCCCTACGGGAGTTCAAATATATGCCGTGTGTAAAAGTTGTTATGACCAACAAAGAAATAATAGATTGGTTATATAAATCTTTTGGTGGCACATTTGAAACAAGAACAAAAAACACATCTCCAAATTGCAGGGTTTCCTATGGTTGGCAATTAAGAAAACTACAAGCAATAGAATTTCTTAAAATAATTTATCCATATTTAATGGTAAAAAGGAAACAGGCAGAAGTATTATTCCGTTATCCACAAATAAAGGCTGGAACAATAATTTCAGATGAAGTTTATGAAAAAAGAAATAAACTTTTTGAAGAAATTAAAGAATTAAATAAAAGAGGTGCAGCGTGAGAGACTAAATATTCCGACACCTATATGGTGATGCGATAGTCCGACACTCCTGGTAACAGGAGAATAACAGAAAAGGAGATTTGGACCCCTATGGTTCTTGAGGAAATGTTTGCGGCTACTGTAGCAGCGAACTTCTTCACCAACCTTACTCCGTATTTCGACGCTATGGGTGGAGATATTGCGCACATCTTGGACGTGTATACCAACTCGTTCTCGGTAGAAACGCAGTCAACTCAGGGCGCAGAAATCACGACTCAGGGACCAGCTCAGGGAGATGTCACGCTCACGCTTGACACTCACAAGTATATTGCGACGATTCTCGGCGATTTTCACAAGCAACTTCTTTTGAAGTCCTTTGATTACGCTGGAACGTATGCGAAGAAAATGGGTGGCTCGCTTGCGGACGCTCTTGAGGATTCAATCCTTGCATTGTGGTCTGGTTTGAGCGGAAATACCGCATCTGGAGACACGGCAACCGTGTTGACCGACCTCGAGGTTCGTACGGCAATCGCACGACTCGTAGACGGAAATCACGATGCAGTTCGCAGAGCGGCATTTATTGTTCACCCGAACGTATTCTGGTTGCAGTTGGCAGGAATTACAAAGTATTATGATGCGTCTTCAATTGGTGCTAACCCATCAATCGTTCGCTCAGGTAACTTTGGTTCGATGGATTTCTCGCGCGGACTTGTTGGTGGTTTGTACGGTATCCCCGTTTACACGACCACGAATGTAGTTTCAGCACTTGGAACCTACCGAAACTTGCTTGCGCTTCCTGAAGCATTTGGTTACGCTCTTACGACTCCTGGTGGAAGCAAAGTGAGGATTCAGACCGAGAATGCGATTCGCAATCTTGGAACGCTCACCGTTGCGGACATCATGTATGGAGTTGCTGAGATTCGTGACGAGGCGGCGGTTCTTGTGAACGCTTCAAACACGGCGACAACGTCGTAGTATGAACCCACAGTCCTATCTGGTGACTGTGGGAAGACAACCAGGTTCTTCCCATAGTCATCAGAATGTTACTGCCATATAATAAAATTATGGCTAAAACATTTTTCTACAAAAGAATAAAAGACGGAGAGATAATCGCTATGGAAGAGCGGGAAGCTTCTCTTACTGGAAAATTCTTTGAGTTTTTGGGAAGTTCTGATGGAAATAAATTTCAAGAAATTGTTTCACCATCAAGAATAAAATTAAATCAAATACAGGTTGAAATGAATGAATTACTCAAGAATGGTTTGAAAGTACCAAAGACTTTACACACAAAATTTGCAAAGGCAAAGATTGAATTTCAAAAAGCGAATAGAGAAGGATTTAATGCAGAACTTGAAATTGCAAAACAAAATAAGGAACTTCCAAGAAAGACAGAATGGTCGGCGTTAGACAATCAAAAAATAGAGAAACCTGATTGGGCAAAATAATATGGATAAAAAAACACAGGAAAAAATAGATGAAATAAATGCATCTATCCCAGAAGAATTAAAAAAGAATGTAGTTACTCAAGAAACGAATGATGAATTACTTGAATCAAAAGAGCAAGCAGAGTTCATTCTAAAGAGAATGGAGGGTGATAGAAACATTATAAGTTCAAGACAAAAAATGCAACTTAAAGAGAGTCTTGAGGGTTTTCTTAAAAATACAGACTTTACCAAAAAAATTGAAAAAGTGAATCCAAAAGCAACTGAAGGAATAGATAGGTTTTTAAGAGGAGCCATGGAGCAGGAAATAAAAGCGGGAAGATTAAATCCAGCAAGCAAGTCGGACATGGATTCATTTATGAGAAAAATAACAAGAAAATGAGAATAGTTGGATATGGTGTTTGTGGTCCAAATGAAGCGGACAAATATCTTGAAAACACACTAAAGGAATTCAAGAGATTGTGTGATGATGTTGTGATTGTTTGTAACAACACAACAGAGAAAGAAGATAAACTTATAAAGAAATACGGTTTTAATATTGTAAGAGACAATAGAGAATGGGGGAAGGCACAAAACAAAATAAAAGAAGATTTTGTTAAGAAAGAACTTCCTAAATATAAACCAGAATATTGTCTTTGTCTTGATATGGATGAAGTGTTTGAAGAGGGATTTACAAGAAAAGATTTGGAATCGCTTACACATAAAGCATCGTATTTCTATTTCATAAGCTTCTGGGACAACGACAAACATTATAATCCGAATGTATCATTCTGGAATGTAAGGTTTTGGAAGTATGGAAACGAAAGCAAAGATTTCTATCCTCAGCCACTGCATTGCGGTCTCGCACCAAAAGTAATGTACACGCTTGGAATAAGAGTTCCGTATTACATAAGACACTATGGTCTTATAAACAGAAAATCAAAGATAGAAAGATATGACAAGTACGATAAAGACGCAAGATATAAGGGAAAAGCATATTATGATGAATTGCGTGGTGGCGTGAAAAAGGAATACAATAAAGAAGAAATAAAAAAAATGGTCGTAAATTTTGTAGAAAAATACAAAGAAAGAATAAAAGATAAAATTACAATGGAAAAAAAAGAAGAAAAGATATTCTTTGTGAGGAATCCGCACGGAATGATAGTTCCGATAAATGAACGTCATCTCAATGAAACTCTAAAAAGAAAAGGATTTGAACTTGTCGGTGAAAATGTAGTACAAAATCATCAGGAAGTAAATGATATTGTTGAAGACAAGATTCTTATAGGAGATGAACTTCTCAAGAAAGAGAGCAAGGAAGATACAAATGTAGAGTGTGATATATGCGGATTTAAATCAAAGAGTCCCGGCAGTCTTAGGGTGCATAAAGCAAAACACAATAGGAAATGAAAATAGCATACTTGGGAAATTTCAGACCAACACATAGTACCGAAACACACGTTGCCGCATCTTTTGAAGAACTTGGACACGATGTAATAAGAATACAGGAAGATAAGTACAATTCTGATGAGATACTCGATATGAGCAGAAATGCCGACTTCTTTCTGTGGACAAAGACGTGGGGTGTTATTGGAGACGCTATGAAGATGTTGAAGTCGTTGAAAATTCCTACGGTAAGTTATCATCTTGATTTATACGTTGGTCTGGAAAGACAAAAAGATATAGACAATTCACCATTTTGGAAGACTGATTATGTTTTCACTCCAGACGGAGGACACGACAAATTCTTCAAAGATAGGGGAATAAATCACCACTTTATGAAAGCCGGTGTATATGGAAAGGAATGTTTCATTGGAGACAAAAGAAAGGAATTTGAATATGATGTCATATTCGTTGGAAGCAAATCATATCACAGGGAATGGACTCACAGGCAAAACCTAATCCACTTTCTTGAAAAAACATTTGGAGATTCATTTAGATTATTTCCCAATGATGATTTCAAGTGTGTGAGAGGAAAAGATTTGAATGATTTATATGCGTCCGCAAAAGTAGTGGTGGGAGATAGTCTTTATTCACCATATTACTGGTCTGATAGGATATATGAAACAACTGGAAGAGGAGGATTTATCATACATCCAATAATAGCTGGATTAAGTGATGAGTTTGAATATGGAGAAGATATTGTAGGATATAGACACACCAATTTTGACAGACTTGAAAGAGTTATAAATCATTATTTGAAACACGAAAAAGAAAGAGAATCTATAAGAATAAACGGACACGAAAAGACAAAGAATAACTACACCTACGTTCATAGATGTAAACAAATACTTGAAACAATAAAATGAAAAAAGAAAAACAACAATACGTTGTAAGAAAATTTGTAATGGCTTCATCTGCAAAAGATGCAATAAAAATAGAAAAGACTATGGATGTTGATGATGTTTGGCTTGACCAAGATTGGATAAAACAGAAAAACACACAACTTCAACCAGCTGTGGGATTTGCAACACAAATAGAAGACGAAGAATAATATGTGGAAAAAAGAGATAAAAACATTCTGGGTTGATTGTGGAAATAACTTTGGAGACAATCTAACGTGGTATCTTTTGTGGAAATTGTTTGACATACGTCTTATACAGACAACTCCAAAAGAAGCTCGATTTATTGGTGCTGGTTCTATACTTGAATATATAGATAATAATTTTAATGGTACTATTTTTGGAACTGGAATGATGTATTCAAACACACGCAAGGATTTTACAAATGCAAATGTTGTTGGTCTTAGGGGCAAACTCACACTAGAGCGGTGTAAGTATAGAGGTGAACCAGTTCTTGGGGATTTGGGATTACTCTCGCATCTATTATGTAAATCAAGGGAAAAGAAATATAAACTTGGACTTATTCCACACTATGTTGATAAAGACAATCAACAAATAAAGGAATGGTCAAAGGTTGATGGAGTAAAATATATTGATGTGCGTTCTGGCGTTCAAAATGTAATAGACTTGGCGGCACAGTGCGACACAATAGTTTCTTCTTCGTTACACGGTATAATGCTTGCAGACTCGCTAAATATACCAAATGAATGGGTTAAATTGAGTAATAAAGTAAATGGAGAAGATTTCAAATTCAGGGATTACTATTCTATATTCAATATATCTCCAGAACCAAAAACTGAGATATCGTGGGTTGTTGGTGATTATGAAAGGGAAAACGTAGAGGGAATAAAGGCGGAACTGCACAAAAAGTTAATTGAACTATGCGAGATTATCTAGTTATACTTCCAATAATAAACAATGAGGGTTTGGTAAAAAGATGCCTTTCGTCTTTCGACATTCCTCGTTCCAACGTATTTATTGTAGATAATTCACCAGACTCGTTCGGAAAACAATTCAAGGATTATCACGTTGAATATCATCCAGAAAATGCCGGGGTTGGGCGTTCGTGGAACATTGGATTTAGGTATGGTGCCGACTATAATATACTTGTTTCCGCCTCGATGTACTTCAAGAATGGAATATCGGAACTCGTTGATAAACTTTCTTACGCAAACGAGTACGGACTTCTCACATACGAGGGGTGGCACACGATAGTAATAGGAAAAAAGACGATAGAGAAAATAGGATACATTGACGAGAACTTCTACCCAGCATACTACGAAGACAATGACTATATGTATAGAATGAAACTTGCAAACATACATAATAAACCAAATGGCGCAATACTGCCTAAAGTTGATATAGATGTTGAGTGCGCAGGAAACGCTATGAGTATGAAAAATGGAGTCTTTGTAGATTTACAGAAAAACTTGGATTACTACGAAAGGAAGTGGGGAGGTAAACCGGGTCAAGAGAAATATGAAAAACCATTCAACAGAGTTTAGGGAAATAGCGGAAAAATATAGGAACGAGACCGATAAGGGAAAGTACGAATCTTTTTATCAGCGTGAGTTTTCTCGTATGAAAAATGACGAAATTATTATACTTGAAATAGGGGTATTCAGAGGAAAGGGGATGGAGGTATTGAAAGAGTTTTTTCCAAATGCGAAAGTTTATGGTATAGACATAGATAAATACTGCGAGAGATACGGGAATGTATTTATAGGAAGTGAGATTGACAAGGACTTTCTTTTGTCTGTTGTAGATAAAATTGGGGAGCCAGATATTATTATCGACGATGGGAGTCATAAGACAAGCCACCAAAAACAAACCTTTGATATATTATTTCCCAGATTAAAGAGTGGTGGCATTTATGTAATAGAGGACTTGGAAACAAGTTATTTAAGTGGTTGGTTGGACGATGATAGACCCACGACAGATTTCCTAAAAGAGAAAATTGATGAAGTAAATCTTTATGGAAAATCGCATAAGGGACAATTCGCAAGGTCGGAGGTAGGGAATATAACCGATATACAAAGTATCAGGTTCTATACCAGTATATGCTTCATAGAAAAGTACGAATAGGATTTCTCGGTGCGAGGTGTGACAATGGTGGTCTTGGAATAGAATCCAAATACTTCATCAAGCACATAAATCCAGAAAAAATAATGGTCGTTGTTGTCGGAAATCACAAAGCGTTCCCCGATAGGTTTCCAAATGCAACTATCGTAAAAGGAATACCGACAGATAAGCAGATAGAGGACTTTGTTAAGGATATAGATGTTTTGTTCTGTATAGAAACTCCATACAACTGGAACGCATTCAGGATAGCAAGAAAACACGGCGTAAAGACGGTAATGAGGATAAACTATGAGTGGCTTCCGTTCCCAACTCCGTCCGTCCCCGATGTGATGATAAACCCAGTTGATTGGTATATGCACGAACTTCCAGAGAATGCAGTGTATCTAAAGTTTCCAGTGGACAGAAGTGTAATTCCATTTAAGAAAAGAAAGAAGGCGAAAACATTTCTGCATATAGTTGGACACGGTGGGGGTTACGGAAGGAACGGCACACAAGAACTATTAAAAGCAATTCCAATGGTAAAGAGTGATGTGAGGTTTATAATATACAGTCAAGTTAATGTAGAGAAGATTGATGACGATAGGATAGAGTGGAGGATAGGAAACTATATGAATGAAGGTGAGTTGTTTAATGATGGAGATGTATTCCTTTTTCCGAGGAAGTATGCGGGGCAGGCACTCTCAATGAATGAGGCGATGGCTTCTGGTATGGCTATAATGATGACCGATATGAAACCACAGAATAAGATTCTTCCAAAAGAACTTCTCATATCGCCAAAAGAAATGACCGAGGTATTCATAAACAGGAATATAGAGATGGCTATATTAGACCCGAAAGATATAGCAAAGAAGATAGACGAGTGGGCGAACAAGGACATTTCAAGGTTTTCTGAAATATCGAACAAAATTGCAAACGAGATGAGTTGGAAAACACTAAGGTCGAAATATATAGAAATATTACAATGAAAACAAAAAAACAGGTTATACAGGAAATGATAGATGGCACACAGGAAAACATCTATTCATTTGAGGTTATGGAAAGATTCTTTAATCAAAAAGAAATACTTTCTATTGGGAGTAAAGACACGACAAGACTCGCTTTGGGCAAGGTACAGAAGGATTTGAAGGAAAAGAGAGACTTTCTCGCATTTCTGAACAATATAATCAAGGAATACTAGCGATTTTTTATGGTATAATAAGTGTATGATATTAAGTTCATCATCGCTTTCGGGTATAACCGAAAAACCGTCAATAGTTGAGGATATAGATTATATTCTCGGTACAGATAGTACCGTTTTTCCACTTGCTGATAAGTTGCGCCTCATAAACAAATGGTATCTTAAGGTTGGTCTTTGGATTTGGCAAGCACAAAATACTTGGCAATTTGACGACAAAAATGCCACCACACTTCCGAGGGCGACAACCACACTTGTAAATAATCAGAGGGATTATTCTATACCCACGACAGCACTTTCTGTTGAGAGGGTTGAGGTTATGGACAAAAACGGCGATTACCGACTTTTGGAGAAAAAGGATAGGTCAAACTTTGAAATCGGACTTGACAACGAAGACGCTGGGATGCCGAAATATTGGGACTTGGAGGGATACTCGGTTATTCTTTATCCGAAGCCCACGTCTGATTATGTTACGCTTTCAAGCGGATTGAGATTGTTCCTTTCGAGACAAGTTACCAAGTTCACAAAATCAGATAGTGCGGTCGAACCCGGATTTGAGGAACAATTCCACGAATTTCTTTCAAAGGGACCTTCGTTTGATTTTGCACTTTCAAAAAATATGTATGATAAAGCGAACGCGCTAAGGGGAGAAATAAATCAACTGCGAGTTGATTTGGAAAACTTTTACAGGAAGCGGACAAAAACATTGCCGACAATAAACCCAAAAAAACAGTATTATGTCTAATTGGAGTAATCAGACAAAAAACACAACGACAAGTTCATTTCAAGAGAAATACGGAAAGAAATACCTTCTTTCCGAGAGTTTGTTTAGAATATTATGCGAAGATGGTGGTGGAATACTTTTAGAACAAGGACAATCGCCGTATTCTGAAGCCACAAAAAACATTGGAAGTTGGTCGTTCTCAACAAAAAATTAAACCATGTCAGATTTAGATAAAAAAATAAGTGCGCTAGATACACTCACTCCGGTTGCGGATGATGATTTAATTGTTGTCGTTGATGTTTCTGATACCTCGATGGCGGCAACAGGAACAACGAAGAAGGCGGCAAAAACGGAACTTAAGGGTGACAAGGGAGATACTGGTCCAGCTGGTCCAACTGGTCCAACTGGTGCCGCTGGTGCCGATGGAGCAGATGCGTTTGTGTATATCGCCTACGCTTCCGATGACAGCGGTACCGATTTTACACTTACATTCAATCCCGCTTTGGATTATATAGCCATAAAGAATAGCACGACAGAAATATCAACACCGCAAGCGAGTGATTTTGCTGGGTTGTGGAAAAACTACAAGGGTGCGACAGGAGAGACTGGCGCGACGGGAGCGACTGGTGCCGATGGAGCAGATGGAGTTGTACAAACTGTTGTTGCGGGAACTGGAATTAGCGTGAATAGCACAGACCCAGCAAACCCAGTAGTTTCTCTTTCTTTAGGTTCAGACGAAAACTTTGTTACTGATGCAGAAAAAACTGTATTAGGAAACACAAGCGGAACGAACACGGGAGACCAGTCAGCGGCAGATTTTGACATAAAAGACTTGACCGACAGTACATCACTTCGTGCCACGTGGAGCGGAAAACAGGACGCGTTAGGTTTTACTCCAGAAGATGTATCAAACAAAGAGACTTCTGCGCTGGATACTTCAACTACAAAATATCCTTGTAATAACGTTGTAAAATCTGCGGTTGATGGAAAAATTACGTCTGGTGCTGGAAACGCAGACTCGTCCGTATCTGACGCATCTACCACGACGAAAGGAAAGGTGGAGTTGGCTATTGCAAGCGAGGTTACTGCAGGAACAGATGCAACAAGAGCGGTTACCCCAGACGCATTGGCTGGTTCTTCCATATTCGGAGTGAAATCAATATCGGTTCAGGTAATTGATGGGGCGACAGCACTTACGACAGGAGATGGAAAAGCGTACATAAGGATTCCTTCGTCCTTGAATGGAATGAACATCGTGGGAGTAGCGGCTCAAGTAATTGTGAAATCAACATCAGGAACGCCAACAGTTCAAATCGCAAGAGGACGACAAGCAAGTGCAACAGACGACTTCACCTATGCAGATGTACTCTCCACTTTAATAACAATAGATGCAAATGAATATGACTCGAAGGACGCGACAACTGCGGCAGTAATTAACGCATCAAATGATGATTTGGCGACTGGCGATGTATTGAGAATAGACGTTGACGTAGCGGGAACAGGAACGAAAGGTCTTCAAGTAACCATAAATTGTCAACTTCCATAGTATGGCATTAGCTTGGACAAAAGATACCGCAGGAACTCTTAATACTGGTTTTGTTGCTGGATGGAATCTTGAGGATGTGAGTGATTCAAAAAGGACGGTGTGGAGTCATATCACTTCATACTTCCCGATGACAGGATGGTGATATCGGCAACAGAGAATATAGAACTAGTGAAATTCAAATTGAAATAAACGAATGACTATAAAGGGATATACAGGTTTTTCGGGTAATTCCACAAGTATAACGAAATCATATGCGCTTCCTTCAGGTACAACATTCCTTTTAGTTACAGGTGTGAATAGTGAAAATGGAGGTCTTAGTTCAATTACTTGGAATGGTAAAGCGCTCAATTTTTATCAGAACAACACAAGAAACTTTGTAGCGTGGCTTAAAAACCCAGACGTAGGAACATATAATCTTGTACTCTCAAAAGGTGGAGACACAATGCGTATTGGAGGAACTATTATAGCGCTTGACGGAGTAAACGGAACAGACCCATTCGCGCAATATCAGGAAACAGCGCATTACGACGCAACAAATCCGATAAGCAATACATTTACTACGCTGTTCAACAGTTCGTATCTTTTTGAGTTTATATTTTGTAACGACAATGCGTTAGGAAATTCGTATACAGCAGGTGCAGGCGAAACAGAAACTGCTGACTTTGAGTTTTATACACACAACCACAACTATCAGTCTGCATATAAGCCAGCCGCGACCATAGGTTCTTATACGATGACTGAGACAAATAGCAGTTCGAATATAAATCAAACGAGAATGTGGATGTTGGAATTGAAGGACGCATCAACAGAAATTTCGGCATTTACACCAAAAGTAATGATTTTTTAATATGGACTTATCAGAAATAAAACTTCAGGAAGCAATCGTATTCGTGCTTGGAATCATAGCATTGATTAAGTTTATTGTGGAGTTCTATCGCGCAATGACAAAGCCAAATACTGACCAAGACAAGGAACTCGCGCTTCTTAAGGCAAGCATCGCAGGGATAAACGTGGACATAACGTCAATCAAGAACAATCACATCGCACACATCGAGAAAGATGTACGAGATTTACAGATAGGTCAGGAACGAATAATCACTATACTTGATGAAAGACTACCAAAGAAATGAAAAAACCACTTATCACAATTAAAGATTGGCAGAATGGGATAGCGGATAGTCCACTTGGACTATTTCCAAAGATTACTGGAATTGACATTGATTATCTTGCTGGCGTTGCACGACCAAATCCAAAACTACAAAAAGTATCTGCGAGTGTTATAACCGCTCGACCCGACTGGATTGTAAAAGGAAACACGAATTTTCTTGCGGTAAGCGGAACACAAACGGCAAAGAGTACCGATGCGACAACGTGGACAAACCTCACTGGATTTGGTTCTGGCGCATTACTCGGATGTGCATTTTGGAAAGGGTATTTTGTAATTCCTCATACCGCGAACATTGATGTATTCGATGATGCCGCAAGTTGGACAAACTCATTTACTACTTTTGGAACATCGTATTCAACAACGAACGTCCCAATGTTTTCTTCTGCGGACGGAAAACTTTATTTTGGAAGGGGAAATGTTGTTGCTTCTCTTACGGAAATCGGAACATTCAATCCTTCAAGTAGTGGTACGTTTACAAGAACAGATGCCGCGCTCACACTTCCTACTGGAGTGGTAATAACAGATTTCCAAGACCTCGGTTCGTTGCTTGCAATTATGACGAATAAGGGAATTTATTTTTGGGATAGGAGTTCTGCGACGTACGAACTTCCAGTTGATGTGGGAAAATCAATAGGATGTGGTAAGACAATAAATAATATTCTTTACTACATAGCGGGAGGGACGTCAAACCAGACCACCACGATAAACGCAACAAACGGAACGACGGCAAAACAATTAAAAGAGATACCGGCGTATATAGCTGATGTGAAGAGTGGGAATGTCTCTGGATATACTTCAACTAAACATGGCGGAATTATATTTCAAGATAAAAATATTAAATTCACGACGAACTTTGGAGTGTTTTCATATAATATAAATACGGACACGCTGACGATAGATGGATTTTCCTCAAATGGTGAACTTGCTGACGGTGCGTCTCCGTATCTTGCTACAGGCGGTTTGTGTGTTTATGATGATATAAGTTATTTGCTTGGATGGGGATTGAGTACAACTTATGGAATAGATAAGTCATCGTTTCCGAATAGTGCGACACAAACATATACCGCATATGCACACACGGGGGTATATACAATAGGTTCCGAATACGAGAAAAAAACAATAGGCGAATTTGAGTTCATACTCTATAAACCGCTTACTACGAGAGGAGGCATAAAACTGCAATATCGCACAAACCCAAGTGCGTCGTGGACTGACATTGGAGAGGTAAATTATTCTACGCACGCGAACAAGCTTTCTTGTAAGATATCAAAGACAATACCCGATTTGGTGAATGTTCAATTTAACGTTCTTATAGACACAAACAGCAACGCGACACACCTAAAACAAATAAACGTATATGAACAATAACGAAGAAAAAATATTGTTTCTCGAAAAGAAACTTTCCGATTTGGAAAGGTTGTTTAACGACCACCCGCACGATGGAATAGGAACGAAGAAGATAAAATACTCAAACATTAACGATATTCCCGATACTGTGGTAAATGACAGCGACGTTGTTTTTACCGACATTACTACGGGAAACGCTTCCGCCACGAAACACGGATATCTTCCGAAGCTTTCCGATGATACAAGCGAGTTTTTGAGGGGAGATGGAACGTGGAGTTCTATAAATCTGGTAACGATTGCCGCCGACACCATACGACAGTCGGCGGACACGGAAAGAACAAGCGGTGGAGACCCAGACAACACATACACGCTTAAAAAGGATATTGAGATTCAGACGAACGGTTCAATACGTATAAAATTTGACCTACAGTCTTCAAATGGAAGTTATAACGCCTATGGAAGAATATATAAAAATGGAAGTCCCGTAGGAACAGAACGTATTACGACAAGCACATCGTATGTAACATATTCCGAAGATTTTGACGATGTTGTCATTGGAGACAATTTTCAGCTCTATATTCACAACACATTTTCGGGCGGTTCCGGAAATGTCGCACGATGCAGAAACTTTAGAGTTTATTTTGATATTGTCAATTCTCCCACCGTAATAACAGATTAAAAATGGTATAATATAACAATATGGCAACATTAAATCTTGGGTCTAATCCCACACAAAATCTTGGGTTCAATCCCACACAAAAAAAAGAATCTGTTGGAATAAATCCATTGCTTATGAGTTCAAACGGAAATATATCGTTGCCCACGCAAGCGGTTCAAATTCCCGCACAACCCCTTACTCCTCCAAAAACTACCTCAAGTCAGATTACATATCCGCAATCTCCACAACAGGTGAGTAGTTCGCAGTCAATTCTTGCCGGTGTTCAGGAATCGCTTAAACAACTTCAGGCACAAGCAGAACAATACAAAAAAGAACAGGAGGCGACACAAAAGCCACAAGCACTACAAGAAGCGGAAGCAAATAAGGCTGGGTTTTTTCAGCAAATACAGGACAAGGCAAGTAAATTACTCGGAATCGGACAAAGGAGAACTGAATTGGAATCTCAATATGGAGTAGAAGAAAATACGAAAAAACTTCAGGAGAATCAACTTCAAATCGCCTCAAAACTGGCGGAATATGAAAGTGCGTTAAAGCAGATAGATTCATTGAATGTCGCGAAACCATTTCAAGATATAGAAAGAAATCGTGCCGCTAAAACATACGCGTCTGAGGTTGGCATTCTTGAAGCGTACGGAAACGCACTTCGAGGAAATCTTGAATTGGCGAATAACAGAATCAAACAAGTTTTACAGAATGAATATCAATCAACGCAACAGGAGATAGACAATCTTAAACTCTTTTACGATATCAATAAAGATATTTTGAGCGGCGAGGAAAAGAAATATGCGGAACAGATAAATGCACTCGCACGGGAACAGGAATCGCAGTTGAAATCGAAACAGGCGAATGAGAAAAATAACACGGAACTGTTTTTGGAAGTTGCAAAGAATGGCGGTTCGTCAAGTGTGGTTGACTTCAATCTTCCATACGAGGAAAACTTGAAGCGTGCCGCACCATATATTGGCGCACTCGAAAGACAGAGGGAAGCGAGATTAACAAGAGAAGATGGAATACAGCAATCTGTTGGATTCGGTTCTTATAAGGTAGAACAGGATTTTCGTGAGAGCGCCACACAACTGTTAGATGAGGTTGATACAGGAAAAAGAACCATACAACAAGCAATTCAAATCTTACGAAGGTTGTATAGTCCGCAAGAGGTAAGTGATTCTGCGATAAATTCGTTCTTTGGAATTACTCCGTTTGGGGATTCTTCTACGGCAGACATATTGTTACCCGGCGAGTTTAATATTCCAAGCAACGCATATCTTGGAATACAAAATAAATAGTCGTTCAATATTTTTGAATAATGGGAAGATATGGAGGTACTGGTGGCGGTGGTAGATATGCTTCCGCAACTGGTTCTGGGTTAGAAAATCAAATAGAGCAGTTGAGGGGAATATCACAATCTGCTGGTTTGGAAGAAAAAAAACCAAGCAAATTCTTAAGTGCGGTTCAGAAAGTTGGACGCGTTTTAAACATAGGAACCGCTACCGTTGCTGGTGCTGTTCGTGGTGCAATACGAAAAGACCAAAATGTATTTGAGGGAATAAGAGAAGGGGTGAAAAAGAATATAGGATTTGGAGACGTATTAAGAGAAGATATTTTTACGGGGATAGAACCACAGAATAAGTTTCAGGAGATAGCGAAGAAGGTAATGATTGGTGCGGTTGGTTTTGCCGCAGATGTGTTATTTGACCCACTTACCTATCTTACATTTGGAGTTGGAGCAGGATTAAAAGTTGGTGGAAAAACACTTACAAAGGGTGCAACAAAATTAGCACAAAAAGCATCGGCAGAAGTTATTGCAGAACAAGCAAGAAAACTTACAGGAAAAATGACAGGAACACAACTTGCAAAAGAATCTTCTCGTGGTGCTTCTGGTATTGTAAATGAGTTATTGCTTCGTGCGGGAGGGAAAAAAGGAATCACATCTGAAGTTGCTGAAGAGTTTATTTCAAAGGGTGTTTCAAAAGGAACTGTGGATGATTTGCTTGCACTCGGTAAGGGTATTTATGACGCGGGAGGAATAAAGTTTTTCGGGAAAACATTGGTCACATCTAACGCACTTGCAAAAACTCCAGTAGGTAAGGCGGCTCGTGCATTAGGAGAAGTAGAAGTAGTAAAAGCATTAGGCAATACACTTGGTAAAATGTTTGTTCCTGACTTTATGAAAAACCCACGACTTACGAACATCATCGATAAGGCGGGTTTCGCGCAAAGACGGGCATTACAGGGTATTCTAAAATCAAACGAGAAATTATTTAAGGATTTAAGTGATGATGAGATGACCACGCTCTTTAATACTATATGGGAAAAGAAGGCAAGTATTGCGAAGACCACAGATGATATTCCCGGAATAATTGCAACGATGAGTAATGACGAAATAAAAGAGTTGGTTGGTCCTATACTCGGACCAGATGCTCCAATATTTAGAAAAGGAATACTTACACAAACCGGAAAAGATGCACTAGAAAAAATATTAAGAGACGAAGCAAAATTTACACAAAAATCAGAAAGACTTATATTCGATAATCCAAAACTTCAAGATGTAGCAGATAAACTTTTTGAAGGAGATAATTCAATAGTAAAAAGATTTGCAAAACTTGCTAACATCCCAGAAGAAGAAGCAATAAAATTTTATATACCGTCAAAATTTGCCGACAAAATCAAGGTAAAGGAATTTGCTATCGGAAAAAGACTTGGTTCTCCAACAACGGGGTTTCAAAAAAAGTTTACTGGAGTAGAAGAAGGGCTTATTAAAGACCCATTTGAAGCGTATTCGCGTGGTCAGGTCGAAATTGCTACATCGCGCATAAGGGGTGATGCGGTTAATTCAACGATAAGAACTTTTGGGAAATCACTAAAAGAGATGACCGAACAAGAAGCAAAACGACTTGGGTATAAAAAGATTTCCATTGATGGCGTAAAAGGCAAGATAGAGGGATGGTTGCCAGAAAATATACACAAAGAAATGACGGAGTTTATTACTCCTAAAGACGGTGTAATCAACGACCTTGCGAGGTTAAGTGGTTTTGATTGGGCTACTGGATTGTTTAAGGGGTATGTTACATCTTTGTTTCCCGGATTTCACATAAGAAACGTTACTTCGAACCAGTTCCAGAATATGCTTAAGATAGGAATCGATGTTGCTAACCCATCAATACAAAAAAACGCTTGGGATATAGTATTGGGTAAGAACCTAGACGACCTCATCACCACAAAGACGGGAAAGCAAATTTCAAAAAAGGATTTGATGGAGCAGATAAGGAAAGAGAGCGATATACTTGATAACATTGATGTTGGTGCTTTCGGAAAAATGGAAACATTTGAAAGGGAGGCGTTTTCAAGAACGAGCAAGGGAAAATTTAATCCGTTTTCACGCAACAATATTCTCGTAAGAACTGGACAGAAAATCGGTCTCACGGCGGAAAAACAGGCAAAACTTGTTAACATATTAAGTGCGGTCGCCGAAGGAAAAAGTGTAAAGGAGGGAGTAAAACAAGCAGAAGAAGCATTGTTCAATTATTCAAAACTCACAAACTTTGAAAAAGATGTTATGCGAAGACTTATCCCGTTTTACACATTTGCAAGGAAGAATATTGAATTACAGGTACGTGCATTAGCATCCACACCGGGTAGAGTGGCGGCGCAGTTTAAATTTATAAAGAATGCCGGAAATATTGCTGGCGGTTCAATAACAGAAAAGGATAAAGAGGGATTGCCAAGTTATATTCTTGATAGTCTTGGTATAAAAGCAGGGACAAATCAATATGGACAAAATGTATTCCTTACGGGTTTTGGATTGCCTATAGAAGAATTTTTACAGAGGTTTAGCGGGAAAGATGGTATCGTCACAAATGCTTTTAAAAATACTCTTGGACAAATAAATCCATTACTTAAATTCCCATTAGAAAGGGCTACTGGCGTAGACTTCTTTAGGGAAAGACCAATATCAGAACTAAACAACGCACAAGACCTTGCGAATATTATGAATGTGATGCCAGCACCAGTAGCAAAACAATTAAAAGAACTCATAGAATGGAGAGAGGTAAAAAACCAACCAATATACGCAAACGGAAAAGTGGTGGGAACTAAATCAAAATACTACGCAAATCCATTTGTATTACATTTGTTGAGAAATATGTTCACAAGTAGAATACAATCAACAGTAGGCTTCCTTACAGACCAAGAACAAACTCCTCTATCGAGGTGGTTGCGTGGATTATCTGGTGTTCGTTCAATCGCAATAGACGAAGAAACTCAAAGATTCTTCAATCTACTTGAACAAAAACAGGAACTTGAAAAATATCTATCACAAATGGGGGCTCTTGGCATAAAAGATATTTATTACGAAAAAGGCGTAAAGAAAAACTCTATAAAACGATGAGTTGGATTCTTGCTATTTTAGAGGTGTGTATTATGCCGATAATAGTGGTGATAGCAACATATAATTATCTATGAAATTCTGTAAACCATTTTATAACGCTTCTACATTTAATATAAGTCAGCGATTCGGAGAGAATCCGCAGATTTATGGTGCGTTAGGACATCAGGCGATAGACTTCTTTCCGTTCAACGCTTCCGTTGCCACAATGCTTGTTGCACCAGAGGATGTGAGAATAGTGAAACTTGTTGATGGAAGAAAACTTGACCCATCTCTCGCTCCGTTGGAGCGCGGATATGGCGTGCTTATGCAATCAATAGCATTTCCCGATATGTACCACGTCTATTGGCATTGTTCGGCGGTGTTTCCTGTAGAAGAGGGTGATATAATAAAACAAGGAAAGATTGTAGCGCAAATGTCGAACTCTGGATTCGTGATGTCGAGAGGACAGATTATTCCGTTAGACATTCGTTCGATACCTCCGTACCGGGGAACGCATCTCCATTGGGAACACTACATTCTTCTAAATGGAGTGAAAACATATCTCGACCCGTTGAATAATTTAGATTGGGATATAAAAGTAGAAGGAAGTCCTCTCGACGCAATAGCAAATATTCTCAAAAAAATAACATCACTATTCAAATGATATTTCAATGGATAGCATTGCCGTTTCTAATGCTTAAAATAATCATAGAAGAAATAAGAAAAGGTCGCAACAATAAAGAATAATATGGAATATAATATTATAAAAGGCGTGGCATTCCGTTTCCTTCGTGGATTTCTTTCTGGTTCGGTTGCGGTACTTGCGACAATTCAGGTGGTTGCGCCCGCAAATTGGGCGGACTTAGGTTCTATTTTGAACACGCTTGCGATTGCAGGTATTGTTGGTGGATTATCTGGTGGTTTTTTGGCTCTTGACAAATATCTTAGAGTGGAGTAGAATGTGCGGGCAATTAACATCTGCACCAAAAAGGCACCTGTGAGGACGGTGTCTTTTTGTTTCCCCTCTCTAGGATGCCTTTTAATCGCTCAAAATTGACTTATACGGGGCGTTTCCTTGTTTTGGGTACATTATTACTACCGACACTATGAAAGCCCTTTAAGTAGCATTTTCGGCACACCTCATACGGAATGTTATTCTTGATTCTGAAGAGTTTTGTTTGTGTGTTTTCTATTTCCTTTTTGCAGAATTGACAGGTACGCATATAGTTTTTGTAGTGTGCGACTTATAAATGTTAGGATTTGTGGCATAGTTTAGAAGCCGACCAATCCCGTGTTCCATTTTTCTTATAAAGATAGATTGCGTATTCTATGTTGTCTTTCAGGTCTTCTAAGTCAAGACCCATAGATTTTGCTTTTGCTTCGTGTACTACGTTTATTTGGAACAGACCGGAATCGTTTGACTTATTATTCTTTATGATTCCATTGTCCGTGTAGTGTCTGAAAGAACTCTCACAAAACGCTATTCTTTTTAGAATTAAGTAGTCGCTATATGTTAGGTTGTTTTTTATCGTTTCGACGTATATTTCAAACTTGTATATTTGTGCGTTTGAAAAACTTATATTGTCCGCTAACGGGTGGGATTCCAGTGTTTGGATGTTTGGAAGTTTCCAACCTTCCTGTTCAATTGCTGGTGCTTCTGCCGATGCTGGATTGTATATCGTTGCATTCACTCCAAGAATTAGTACCAATAACCCCTTAACAAGAAACCTCACAACGTAGCGGATGCTTTTGGGCATTTCCACGCTCTATAATAATACCAGATTTTTCGTAAAATTGCTAATGAACCGCTTCGCAGTACATCGTTTGTCCGTATTTCTTCCCTCTCAAATATGATTCTTCGGTCTTGTTTCCGCTCTGGTCTATTGCTTCTATTCGCACCACATAATGTTTTCCATCCGACATTCCCGCACTAATACAATTCACTCTTGTGGTTGTGGAAAATTGATTGGTTTCATAAGAACCTCCGAATCCACCAACTTCAAGCGAATATGCCTCATCGGCAACATCGTCCCAGTTATTCCTTGCGTTTGATGCGTTGATTAAACGTCCGTCATTTCTATCAACGTAATATATCTTTATTTTGGACGGCTCGTTGGTATCTACAAATATATCACCACCACGACCCGCGCTATTATACATTACCGTTTTTGTAATTTTTGGTGGGACTATATCTGCGGGCGCTTCGATTTCTATGTTTCCCACAACTCCGCCAATCGCCGTATTGTCCTGTATCCGGGTTATCTGTTGTGCTGACTGGAGTGCGATATAGTCATCAATTATTTTCTGAAGTCGTGCGATTTCGGCGAGAAGAATGTTTATAATTTCCTGTCGCATTTGCTCAACATATTCGACTGTAATCTCTTGTGTTTGTGCGAACGAAACCGATGGAACCACAAACGACAATATGAGCGCGATTACTATTATTTTCTTCATACTATGATTGAAGCATACTCCAATTCAAAAGTAAATAGTAGTTATCCACAGCACACATTTCAATATAATTTATGGTATAATATGAGCATAGGATGGCTAGTGGAAGGGCTATCCTCCAACAGACCGCATATCCATTACTTCCATAAGAGCATATCTCGGTGTTGGGCGGACTGTTGCAAAGAAAAGGGGGCATTAAACGCCTCCTTTTTTACAGGTACTTTGAGAACTTTGGGTTTATGTTCTCATAGTGTTTCATCTTTCCGAGCCGAATCAGCATTTCTATCGCCTCATATAAATCAAGGTTTTTGAATACACGGTGCCAATAGTCGTGGCGTTCCTTGTCTATGAGCAAAAGATTTTCTGGGTCGTTTGTACCGCCGTCACATCGGTTCTTGATGTGGTGGTAATTTCTTCCCCTTAATCTCTTCGCGCGCTTCTTTTCCCGTCTTTCACTCTTCCGGGTTTTCATCTTGACCCCCGAGTATCTGGTTTATTTCTACGAAATCAACGAGTGATAGTATCTGAATGGTCTCTTCTCCGCACATGATACATGAACAGAAAAGGATGTAGGCGCAATTCGGGAGGTCTATCTGGATAGTATCAATCTCGAAAGTCCCTCCGCACTCGCACCTCGGCTTCACTTCGAGAAAGCGTTTCATTTCACACCTCCTTTATGCGTGATTGATATTCCTGTTTGTTTGGTAGTTTTGTGGTCTGCTTGTGGCATTTCTGACACTCTACACGAACGAGTCGGCAATTATCGGAAACGTACTGGTCGATGACTACTTTTGCGTCAGATACTTTCTGACAGCATGGACACGGATAGTTCTTATATACCTTTTCCATGATTCACCTCTTGTTAGTTTGTTTCCCCCCAACCGAAGTTGAGGAGAGATGGCTCGCTCTCCACTCTACCGTATCTTATTTCGAGTGAAGGGAAGCGAACCGAAGGTTTTTAAGGTACATTACTATCATAGCATAAAAGTCCCCCACATTCAAGTAGGGGACTGTTGATAACTATACGTCAAGAAATATCGGACATTCCTGCGTAACTTCACCAGTAGAAGTAAACAAGAAGAACTTTTGTCGTGGGCGTTCATATTCTGCGGTAATGAATATCGCAAACGCATTATATCCTATAAGTGAACCATTACAGATAAAGTTACCTCCATTTCTCATCTGGTGGAAGTGTCCAAAAATATCAAGGTCTGCGTGCCTACCCTTGTTCCATTGCATGATTGCCTTATAGACGGTGGGGAATATTCCTCCGACATTCTTGTTGAATTTGATTGAGTGTCCGTGATGAAACCTTATCGTGCGTCCGAACAGATTGAGATAGGTATGGTATCCCTCTGCTATGATGAACGTAAGTCTCTTCTCGTTCTCAAACACACTTCTCAAGTTGTGGTACATGAAGTATTCAAGCGAGTTTCCCGATTCATTTGAGATGTGTATACGTTTTGTGATTCTCGGATGGTTTCCCGGGTGACATACTATAATGAAATCCAAACTGGTGTTCTCAAGTATGTATTTGATTCCGCCGATGAGTCTTCTTTGAACCCACAACATTGCTTCAACGGGACGCATTGATGTATTTTCAAGAAGTTCTTCGTGTATGTTTCCAGAAATGAAATCACCAAGAAGAGCAATCACCGCATTTTTAACAACAACGTCTTTCCCTGAAATCTGAAGTAACTTCACCGCATTCTTGAAGAAATAATTTATTCTTCGTTCCGCTATTTCTAGCGTGAACTCATTGAGTCCGGACACCGTGTCCTTCTTTACTATTTCCTCAACGTGCCAGTCTGACGCAATAATGAAAGGAACTGCCTCGATTTGAACGTCCGACTTGCCGTGGATTTTGTATTCTTGCGGGGTTACCTTAATTTGTGCGACCGCATCAAGTTCCCTTTCGAGTGAATCAATCTTCTCAAGAAGCTCATTCTTTACAGAATTGTCGCTCTTCCTTTCTTTTGATTCCTTGTGTTTCTGCAAAGTTTCAGACATGGAAGATTCCAGCTTGGCAAGTTCCTCCCTCTTGATTTTGCGTAGTTCGCTTCTTATAAGTCCGTATTTTGATTTCGGAAAAACCGACAATAGTTCTTCGTCTGATGTTTTTACAAGTATTTCTATTTCTTTATTTGTGAGTGACATGACACCCTCCTTTTTTTTAGTTGCTGTCATAATTATACCACCTTATATTCTTCCTTCAAGTATTCGACGAAATCCGTAACTGGTTGTGAATGATTTGAGTCATCCACGGTGCGTATAAACTTCAATATGCCGTCTGCGGTTTTCTTGTCTTTTGCGTACGGTATCGCAATATACAGCTTCGTAAGCGTGATGTCCCTTAACTCCTCGGGTTTATAATCAAGTTCTACAATCCATTTCTGGTATATTTTCCTTTTCTGGTCTGCGGTAGATGTCGGCATACCAGTTATTTCAAGACAGAATCTTTTCCAACTCCTTTCTTTTTCCGAATACTTGTCTTCACCAAAGAAAGACTTGTAGAGCGAGTCCTTGAACATCTCGTACATTATCCTCCCCTCCTCAAATGAGATTCTATTTTTCCACTCTTTTATGACGAGATAATCATCTAAGAGTTTCCTTGCCTCGTCGTTCTTTTGTTCCTCAGACTTCTTTGACATTTATATCTTTTATTTCAAATTCACCGTTTAATTCGACTGGTTCTTGGCAGTACGGGCAACCTATTACTCCATTGAATTCCTTTGTGAGAAACCACCTTCCGCAATGTGGACACACATACTCACCCATCCTAAAATCTCTTTTATTGCTTATATTCAGCGTCATAATACAGTTGTAACACCTTTCTTACGCTAAACGAGAGATTCTTTATGCTATCGAGTGAGTTTTCAATCTCATAGAGCGTTTCAATCGCGTCATTGAGATTTTTTTTGCTGTTTATTGGTTCTACGTTCTTTTGTATTTCAGGTAATTCAATGTAACGACTCACCTTTCCGCTGTATTCCTTTGAGTATGTGGGGAAGTTTCCAGAAAGTCCTTCTGCGTCCAGAAACTTTGTGTCGAACGTAACATATTCATCGTTGCCATTCAACACCACCTTGATAAACTTACCATCTTTGTTTTTCCCCACCCCCTCTTTTAGTACCTTTATTCCCGTTATTGTTCCACTAATTTGTGTTTTGTTCATACTCTATCTTTATATCGTCTTCGACTGGTTTTTCTTCTGGTTTGTTATAGACGTTTTCAAAGAACAACGTCCAATATTTGTATTCGTTTTCAAGACTTTCCCTGTCTTCGTGTTTTGCTGATACCGAAGCGAAAAGTGCCGCATCTCTCCGAATTGACGACTCACGGATTGATGCTTCTTTTTTATCTATCGTACTTGATATAAACTTTTGTTTTTTCTCTAGACCAATCTTCGCCCCACTCTCTTTACTAAATGTTCTACCTTGATAATTTCCTTGCATAATTTTTTGTGTTTAACGACATTTAATTATTGTATCTATATAATTTCTAGAAATATAATCATTCTTGTCTCCTATATATTCACCTACCAAAAATATATATTCGCATTTTGAACTGTCATAGTTATAGTCAAGTAATTTTGTTGTAAACTCAGATATTTTATCTATAAAATCAGCAATAGATACACAACTAGTGTTATATACATATAAATCTTTCTCACTAATTTTTATTATTCTTGCTTTCATACTCCTTTATTTCATATATCTCTTTTATTATCTCACGACCTTTTAGTGCGTTATCTTCTATTGCCTGTTCGACTCCGTTCATACATATAGAGCAATCGCACCACTCATCCCACGGCTTACGACAGAGGTCTTGTCTCCGATGTTCCTCGGTCGCCATTTCAACGCACTCTTCCTCGGTCATTCCATTCCACATCCACTTGTCGTCATATCCATTCTCTCCATCGTCTTGTGTTAAATCCTGTTTTTCAAATTGTGCTTCGTTTATTGTTCTCATATTATTTAAGTAGTTCGGTGGGGTTACCACTCCTCCACCCATTCGACATTTTTGAGTCCAAACATAGCGTCCTTTGCCTCTTTACAATCGGTGTGTCCGTCCATTTGGAGAAAATACTCTCTGTTGGTGGAAGCGTCAAAGCAATTATAAAACGTAAGCGGTTTGTCCATGTTTTGCACCGTAAAGGTAATGAGTCTCATTGGTTTTCCTTTGTCATCGGTCTGCTCGTCAATCACTTTGAAATCTTTTAATGCTTTCATTTTGGACTTGTCCATCATTTCGTAGGCAATCCGCCGGTGTTCCGCGTTGTCTATGGCAAACACTTCCTCTGCGGTGAGTGTATCTTTACGGATTTTATCCCACCATTCTTTTTCTAACTGTACGCCACGAATGTAATATTTTGAGTTCTTTCTTGTTTCTACTCTCTTTACAAGCCATTCTGGTATTTCGTTGGATATATACCATACTTTTTTTGTGTCTTTCCTATTTGCTCCCCACAATCTTTTTGCGAGCGATAATGATATTTTGGAGTTAATGGAAAGATCTCCGCCAACGGATTTCAGTGCCGAGAGTTCAGCGTTGGAGTTAATGGAAAGGTATCCGCCAACGGATTTCAGTGCCGAGAGTTCAGCGTTGGAGTTAATGGAAAGGTATCCGCCAACGGATTTCAGTGCCGAGAGTTCAGCGTTGGAGTTAATGTAAAGGTATCCGCCAACGGATTTCAGTGCCGAGAGTTCAGCGTTGGAGTAAATGGAAAGATATCCGCCAACGGATTCGAGTTTTGGTGCCGAGAGTTCAGCGTTGGAGTTAATGGAAAGATCTCCGCCAACGGATTCGAGTTTTGGTGCCGAGAGTTCAGCGTTGGAGTAAATGTAAAGGTATCCGCCAACGGATTTCAGTGCCGAGAGTTCAGCGTTGGAGTTAATGGAAAGGTATCCGCCAACGGATTTCAGTGCCGAGAGTTCAGCGTTGGAGTTAATGGAAAGGTATCCGCCAACGGATTTCAGTGCCGAGAGTTCAGCGTTGGAGTTAATGGAAAGGTATCCGCCAACGGATTTCAGTGCCGAGAGTTCAGCGTTGGAGTTAATGGAAAGGTATCCGCCAACGGATTTCAGTGCCGAGAGTTCAGCGTTGGAGTTAATGGAAAGGTATCCGCCAACGGATTTCAGTGCCGAGAGTTCAGCGTTGGAGTTAATGTAAAGATCTCCGCCAACGGATTCGAGTTTTGGTGCCGAGAGTTCAGCGTTGGAGTAAATGTAAAGGTATCCGCCAACGGATTCGAGTTTTGGTGCCGAGAGTTCAGCGTTGGAGTAAATGTAAAGGTATCCGCCAACGGATTCGAGTTTTGGTGCCGAGAGTTCAGCGTTGGAGTAAATGTAAAGGTATCCGCCAACGGATTTCAGTGCCGAGAGTTCAGCGTTGGAGTTAATGGAAAGGTATCCCGTAATTTCCTCTAGTTGAGAAAAATCTCTCAAATCTCCTTTTACTATTTCTAAATTTCCTTCGTATTTTTTTATTGGTGTGTTCATAGTTAGTCAACAATTTGCTTTAATCCTTCTGCGACCTTCTCGTTTGCGCGAAGAAGTCTGTATGTTCCGTCGGGAAGTTTTGCTTTTTTGGTTCCTTTTCCTGTGCCGTGTTCGGCGTGAAAGAGTGTCGTGTTTTTTGCCACAAAATAACCGAACACATACTCGTTCTCGTTTTTGAGATAGAGTTTTCCGTTGTCAAATGTGTGGGGGTGTCCGTGCGAACCTTTAAGGAATTCCTTGCTGTCCGATTGTGTGAGACCTTTTGGGAGATTTTTGATTATCTCAAAGGCTATTTCTCCGTGCCTGTATGCTTTTGTTTTCATATAGATTTATTTTTATATTTTTCCAACGATCTGATGAGTGCCCTAATAAGTTCCGACCTTGATATGTTGTGCTCCTTTGCTTTTTGTTCGAGCGTTTCGATTTCTTTCTTCCCGAGACGAAAGGCGACCACTTGTCGCGCTTCCGTGGGAGGAAGAATGCCGAATATGAGTTTCTTATTCATGGTATTAAAATAGTGGTTTGCTTTCGTTCCAGTGGGCAATTAAGTGTGTCTGGTAGCTCGTTTGTTCCTTACTCGCTATCGTTACACGCCACACTTCAATATAAGCATATTTTAATGCGGATTACAAGAGGAAACTGTGGATAACTTTGAGTGGAAATCCCTCAGTGTCTGCTGTATAAACTCCCACCTTTCTTCACTTGGAGTGAATGGTTTGTGGGTTATATCAAAAGGAGATTCTAATATTGCGTAATATACTGGTAAATTAGTGGCTCGATGTTCGCACTCCAACTGATACTCATAAGAAGTATAATCTCCACTCACAATGTATTTCGTTTCCTCGACCCTGTCTTTTAATACAAAATCTGGTTTTACCACCACCACAAAATCATCAATCTTCAATTCATACTTAGGATTCCAAACGTGTTCTATCTTGTTGTATTCAAGGATGTCGTGGTAGATTCTTTCAAGTGCGTTTCCCGTGATGACATTTCTACAACTCTGTAGATTCATTTCTCTCTTTTCAAAGAAGTTTTCCGGCGTGAGCCACCCGCCAATAATAGATTTCACATCCGAAGCCCAGTAGCGTCCTTTTTGTCTTGTACGTTCTTCATCAAAAGCCCTATTCGCAAAGTTTTTAATCAGTTCGTTCTTGTTCATAGTATCCGTGTAGGTCTTTGATTATCCGTGCGAATGTTTCTGGTGACATTGCGACTATAGTCCCAGTTCTTTTATCTCCTTTCTCTTGTTTTGTGATATAGCAAATGCTTCCCCACTTTCCATACTGCTTTCCCTTTTCGTCGTGTTCTCTTACTATCTCCATAACATTTGGGTGTGCCATTTTCTTTGATTCGAGGAAGTAGTTATCAAGGAAACAAAATCCACCGCCACGCCTTACCACGTCTCCCACCAATATCTTCTTTCCCGCTTCTACACCGCCCACCCTTACATAATCTAAACCAAGTGTCTTTGAGAGAAACTTTGCAAATTCCACTTCCCCATCGTAACCTTTGCGTGTGTTATACGACATTATATTTTTAATCCCTCTTCTGAATCTCTCCTTACTAATATATCCCAGTCTGGTTCATTTTCGTTCTTCTTTTCTGTTCTCTTAAAACAAACTATCTTTATTTTTTCTCCATTTATGATGAGTTCTCCACCGAGATATTCCCCACCATCTCTATTTTTCCTCGACCACAAGGCACCAAATTTTCTATTTTCCATAATTATTCAAATTGCCACCTTCTTTTTTGTTCCTCAACCTTTTTCTCTTTCATGTACCTCGGCATCGCAAAATACAACTGAGACATAGTGAGTGGCTTTGAGTGTTTTTTGAGCCACTCGGCACCTCCGATTATTTCTTCGTCCGAGTATTGGTTCATAAGTTTTGCTGTCCAAATATTTCGTGAGCGAACGCTATCAATAAGTTCTACTTCCCATATTTGCGACACGCCTTCAATAATCGCTTGTATGTATTCCTTCTTTGTCATAGTTCATAAAACATTTTTTCCTTGAAATTATACTCAACCTTCACATAACCCAACTTCCCACCGCGTCTGTTTTTATCAACATACACCTTGCTCCTGTTACTCCATTGGTGTTCCCCATCCTCGTCCTGTTCCTTGGATTTTAGCCGCGAGATAAACATAACACCGAAACTCTCGCCCGCTATCATTTGTGAGCCCCTCAGATTATCAAGTGACGGTCTTGAAATGTCTTGTGTTTCTTTTTTGAGGTGAGTTATAAGGAATAAAGCCACATCCTGCCTTATCACCATTTCCTTCAGGTATCTCATAACATAATCAACTACCTGAACCTGACTTGATACCGCCACATTCGTGAGATATTGGAGGTGGTCAAGCATCACAATCCTAGTTCCATATTCTTTCTTCGCTTTCATTATCATACTTTCAAGCCACATCATTCGCTCTCCAGACTTTGCTCTCGTTGGGATACTTTTTGGAAGATGGAAGAGTGGAACATCGTCACCAAACATTTCCATGAACGATTGTGGTTCCATTTCGCACGAAAACCACATACAGGGGTAGGTTTGCGCGAGGTCTTTTGTAAGTGATATGAGGAACGTGGTTTTTCCTGCTCCGGGAAATGCACCGAGCGTATAAATCTCACCTCCGTAGAAACCACCAAAAATGTCGTCAAGTTTGGGGAAGTTCTGGAAGTGCATCTTCTCTCTCGGAGGGAGTTTCTTTATTTCCTCGTTGAGTTCGTGTGATGTTATTATTTTCATATTTTTGTAAATCGGTTCTTACTCATACCCCCAACACATTAGCGCGTATTACTCTCGAAGTATACGTTGGGGGCATTGCAAAGAATCTATTCAGCCCTCTTTGTCCTCTGCCGGTATTCAATGTGCATAAAAGGAAACTTTTTTCTCGCCTTTGACGCCTTACTGAACTTTCTATCACAATCCGAACAACAATTTCCAAGATTTTCGTGTTCTCTTTCTGTGTGTGAAAATGGTTTTCTACAAAAAGCGCACAGTCCATCTATCTTTTCAATATTTCCATTCATTTAGTTTTTAGTTCTAGTATAAACTTCCTCTTACACATCGCACATTGGTAGCAATTTTCGGTGCTTGTTTTCGTTTCGTCTCGCGTGAGATGGTACAGTTTGTGCTTGTTAGACTTTTCTGGGTAGAAATCACACCGAATATCTGGAGGAAACCACCTAAAATCCTCTTCGTTGTATATCAGTTTATCCATGTATTTTTATCGTACTTCGTACCTTTTACATCCATAGCATATCTGCGTGAGTGCGTCGTGAAACGTGGAGTAAATCGCCTGTTGGGTATGCCGTCCTTCGCAGTCTTGAATGTGTTTCCGCACTTCTTCTTGTGTTTCGCAGTGTTCGTATTCTAGTGTCATATTTTTTCGTAAACATACAAGACTCCATCGACATCGCCAAGCAATCCGTATCCTTTTTGCCACACTTCCATTCTTTTCTTTATGTGTATTCTATGTTTCGACTCAAAATTCCAGTTAGATACGAGTGCTCTTGAATATAGAGCGGCATCCCCAGCGGCAGCCCAAGCGGCAGCCCAAGCGGCAGCCCAAGCGGCAGCCCTAGCGGCAGCCCAAGCGGCGTCCCTAGTGGCGTCCCTAACGGCAGCCCAAGCGGCGTCCCTAGCGGCGTCCCTAGCGGCAGCCCCAGCGGCATCCCTAGCGGCGTCCCTAGCGGCAGCCCCAGCGGCATCCCTAGCGGCATCCAAAGCGGCAGCCCCAGCGGCATTCAAAGCGTCATCCCGAGCGGCATCCTCAGCGGCAGACCGAGTCTCAAATAATTTCCACTCTTTTTTTGGCTTTCCGTCTGGTTTCAACCATGCTATTGATTTAAGCGTTTCAATCCATCCCTCAACATCGTTCCACCATTTAGGATGCGGAACCTCCTTCAAGAGTCTTGCTCTCCTTACCACACACTTATCACCATCCCACGAAATTATATCCTCTACCTCTGCTTCGTAGTTTTGCATCCCAACCTGTACCACATAAAGGTTTCTTCGTGAGATGAAGTCCGCGTTCGCAAATCTTCAAATCTCCCTTTACCTCGTGCCATTCTCCAGGAATCCATTTATTGCCTTTCTTGGTTGGTAACGACCACTTCAAATCCCCACCATGACAGGACCTTCCATCTACGAGTATTTTATAAAGTTTATCCATAATTTAAAACGATTCTTCGACTAACTTTTTTTTGTACCATTCAGGGAATCCAGAGCGTGCGGTTCTCAACAACTCTCCGCTAAATTCTTTCCACAAAAACTCTTTTATGTTTTCCTTTTCTTCTTCGATGTCGTTCTCGAAATATACACACCCACCCACAAAATCACCTTCTATTTTTGTTTTGGTTTTGGCGTGGTTATCCCTCAACAATCTCACCCTCGACCACTTCACCTCCTTTTAGTTTTATCTTCACCGTTTTCTTTGTTTCGTTCGGGAGTCCAATCTCCTTTACCTTTCCATACTTCACATCACCGCTTACAAATTTTCCGCACTGGAGTGTCTCTTCTTCTTCTGATGTCTCACGCCATTCGCACACGCCAATGAACACTTTTCCAGTTACAGTATATTTTCCTACGACATTAGAGCCAAGAGATATTCTACTTGAGTCTGCGGTTAAATCACCTCCGACTTTCTGCGACCCTCCGACTTTCTGCCACTCTCCGACTTCCTGCGACCCTCCGACTTTCTGCGACCCTCCGACTTCCTGCCACTCTCCGACTTTCTGCCACTCTCCGACTTCCTGCCACCCTCCGACTTTCTGCGACCCTCCGACTTTCTGCGACCCTACGACTTCCTGCCACTCTCCGACTTTCTGCCACTCTCCGACTTCCTGCGACCCTCCGACTTTCTGCGACCCTCCGACTTTCTGCGACCCTCCGACTTCCTGCAACCCTCCGACTTTCTGCCACTCTCCGACTTTCTGCCACTCTCCGACTTTCTGCCACTCTCCGACTTCCTGCGACCATCCAACTTCCTGCGACCCTCCGACTTTCTGCGACCCTACGACTTCCTGCCACTCTCCGACTTTCTGCCACTCTCCGACTTTCTGCGACCCTCCGACTTCCTGCCACTCTCCGACTTTCTGCCACTCTCCGACTTTCTGCGACCCTCCGACTTTCTGCGACCCTCCGACTTCCTGCCACTCTCCGACTTTCTGCCACTCTCCGACTTCCTGCCACTCTCCGACTTTCTGCCACTCTCCGACTTCCTGCCACCCTCCGACTTTCTGCCACTCTCCGACTTTCTGCGACCCTCCGACTTTCTGCGACCCTCCGACTTTCTGCGACCCTCCGACCCTATCGCTCTTCTCAACAACATAATCCTTATGGACATAAATACTTTTTTCAGCATACACTCTTCCTGCGTACAAAGAACCAGTAATTTCGATGTCGTTCTCGAAATATACACACCCACCCACAAAATCACCTTCTATTTTTGTTTTGGTGATAACTTCGTACTCTATGCCGCCTATGTTTTTTGTTGTTTTCATATTGTTATTTTTTTATCTTTTTGTTTGTGCCAAAATGCGATTTCTTGTGCTTTGTTTAGTGTCGCATCGGCTACTTTTTGTTTCCTTTCGTCCCTATTGCAAATATTTTTGGGAATGATTTTATTTTGTACATACATCTATCTAAGCATATTTTGGTGTTTTTTTCAATAGGTTAGGTGTGGATAAGTGGTGGGTTTTCCGAAAGACTTGCGCTCTTCTGAAAGTGTGCTATAATGGATACATCTCTTGACGTTGAGCAAGAACGGGTGTAAACTAATCTAGTCAGCTGAACACCCCCTCATTCTCAACGGTGAGGGGGTTGTATTTTTACTGGTGTGGATAGGTAGGCGGACTCGTGAGCCCCACACTGGAAGCCATTAAATCACGGGATATACGGAATGACTGCTTTATGCCGAAACAGCAAAAGCCGTACACGGTAATCCGAAAGTTCCTAACGTGTATAGCGAGACGATTGGGGAAACTATGGAGTTGTGCCCAAATCAGCGAAGGAATAATTGTGTACTGAGATACAACAGATAAATACACAAGAGGAAAGCATTGCCAGACTGGCTTTGGAACTCTTGCATTATCCGAAATTACTGGACAAGTGAAAGAAATTGTTGCGAGACATTGAGGTGGTTGCTTTTTTATTCTATGGTATAATCCATAAGTAATAGACAGAAAAGACGAGGATATGTGTGATTACTGGCAAAGAGAGATAAACATTGTAGAAATAGAGCTAGATGCCCTCAAAAACAATTAACCATAATAATATGAAAACACTAAAACAACTCATAAAACAAAATAAGATAGAGTGGACAGACTCAGACATAACCGAGAATAACTTTCCATTTGATAAAAACTGGACGGAACCTGAATACAAACTCTTTCATTTTGGTAGATATATCTCATCCGAAGACGCAATCTCCGAAATGAAGAAAGATGGCTACGAACCGGCAACGCTTCAGGATATGCTCGAATGGGGAGAGTGGAATGGTAAGGATTGGGTGGTTGCACTTGGGCAGTTCTGGCGCGATTCAGGCGACAACCGCCACGTGTCCATTCTGGGCTTTGACGGCGGCGGGCGCGAGCTGTTTCTGAGCTGGGGTGCCGACGGTTGGGGCGGTCGTTGCCGCTTTCTCGGCGTTCGCAAGAAACTTTGAACTCTTGCATTATCCGATCATGGAAGTATTCGATAGAGAAGAAGAAAAAAGATATTATACCGAGAAAGGGAGAAGGTGTATTAGGTGTGATAGGTTGTTGAATGATAGGGAGTGTGGGAAATGTGGGAAAAAACACGGAAAAGAATATAAGAATACCGGAATATGTGAGGAGTGTTTGTTTGGAGATATATAAAAAAACCGCCATTTCTGGTGGTCTTTTGTTTGCTTGGTGAATATCGTTTTTGCAGACCCTCTCCCTTGTTAAATACCCTCTGCGTTTTGCTTGTATATTTCGTCACGGGTTACTCGCCCCTGTGTGGTACTTTTTATCGTGTTTTACTGCCCGATGATATGTTGACAATGCCAATCGGAACCCGAACTGAACCATATTTTCCGCTTCGTCTGGCGTAAATCCCACTCCTATCAGCTGTTTTGGAATACGTTTCAATGTATTCCTCTGCGATTTCTTTAGTCCATTCATACGGCGCTCCATGCGTTGGGCGTACTTTTTCCCAAGTAAAACTATTTTCATTTCCACACTCTCCGCATTTTTTTTGTACTTTTACAAGCACGTTATACATCTTCATATAATTAAAGAATAGACGTTATTTGCGGACGCATTTCATCAAAAGTACATCCTAGCGCATAGCCAATGGACAAAAAAACCTCCAAAACCCTATTAGTTCCCCAAGCGCCACATACATATTCACGGCTTTTTTCGTTCCAATACGGAGACTCTTTAACTATTATCGGATTAAGCGGCGTATCGTTCAACTATTTTTCTTCATCGTGATGCGCCGGAACCTCGTAGGGCATAAAATGTGTCCATCCGTTTTTCATATATTTTCTACCCACGGCGACAATACGCCCACCCCGAATTGCTTTAAGGTAATTTTCTTTTTTCATCTTTTTAATGTACCCGCCCACAGGGATTGCGGGCGTTGCGGGTTTCGAGACCCGTGAGCGTTAGTCGCTCATTTCCGAACCCTTGCGCCATTCGGCAAAGGTACGGAAGGAATGACCACTATACCACAACCAACAACATCAACAGAATGAACCAACCGACACACACAAGCAAAAACTCTCCGCACACTTTCACATTCTCTCTTATATTCCTCATTCTCCGCGCTTTCATTTCCTCCTTATAATTTTTTAGTCCTACGTTTTGCATATTATTATTCTATTAATGTAGTTATAAAATTAAACGTGTCTGACTTATCTTCGTAGTTCCAACCATTACCATCCTTATATGCATTGTTTACTAATGCAATTTTCAGAGAACCACCGCGTGAAAATTCGTTAATTTTTTTCAAATAACTTATTGCGTCATCCATAACATCAAAAATTTCCTCGTTTGTTGTGCTGCTTGATACCACGAAAAACACTCTTGTTTCTTTTTTCATAATATTATTTCAGTGTTCGACCTTTTTGCTTCCTAGATACTCCCTCCGTGTTTTATTGTGTACATATTTTACGCCACAACGGCATCACCGCTTGAACCATATCGGATTTCAAGCAGACGCACACACACAAGAGGGAATATACAAGAAACAAATTGAAAGGTACATTTTTAGTAAATCACATTTCCATACGATTTCAAGACCCCACCTGTGGATAACTTTTGTGTCCAAGATACGCCCACAATAACGATAATTTCATGGTATAATAGGGATAACAAACATGAGCAGAAAAATCGCCCCACATAGGGCAAGAAAATTCGCGGAGGAGTATGTAAAAAATGGAATGTCATCCATAAAAGCCATTGAAGCAGTAGAAGCAGAAGCGGGTAAAACCCACTCCAAATCTTATCTAAGAGTAAAGGCACACCGCACACTATACAATGAAGAAGTACAAAGGAATATAGAGGAAATATTATATGAGCATGGCGTATCAAAAACACTCATATCAAAGATATTAAAGAGGAATATAGAACAAAGAGAAAAGTATCCCAGGAAGCAATCAAGCCATTAGTATTGCTAGTGAATTACTGAAATTACGTGAAAATACCTCGCAAAATGCGCCCACTTTTAATATAGTAGTAAAGGAGTTGAGTATAGAAAAACCTGAAAAACCCACCCCTATAGATGTATCGGTAGAGAAGTAAACCCGTGTAGGTCAATTTTGAGCGATATTTTTAGGCAAAAAGCCCCGTTGCGTATACATAAAGTAATAAATGACCAAAAAGTTAGAAAAAATCACCATAAAATGCGGATATTGCGGTAGAGAATTACCCACTAATAGTACATACAGACGTGAGTATTGCTCTAATGTGTGCCGATTCAAGCATTGGAGAAGGAGAAAATCATACGCAAGATAACCCGTATCGTACCCACACCACCACTAAAACCCACCTACTACATACCCTTATATGGTAAAGACTGAAAAGAATGGCGAGGAAAATACTGAATGAACGAATCGGGAAGACGGAGGGAGAGGGAGCCACCACCAGGGGATGTGAAGATGGTACTAGATAT
>JADJXG010000003.1 GCA_016715965.1 Saprospiraceae bacterium
AAGATACGATACTGAAAGAGGGATACATATTAGAAAGAAACTTCATGACATGAGCATTCAGCAGTCTTGCAGGGTAAAACATAGGGATGATAGATCGCATGGATTATATTAAGGGAATGGGTAGGAAACACCAAGGGTAATCCTAATAATCCATCACAATAATCATGACAGACGGAGATATATCAACAAGATTTCAAGCACAAGAAACACTTCAATAGAGTTTTTAACTCTTCGAAAAACACGCTATCTGTAAACACGGGATTTAAGGTACCCAAATACGATCAGATAATTGCTTCATATCCCAAATGACACTACAGAAAACTTATGAATACAAATAAGGTGGAAAACTCAAGCAACTATGACGGTATATACCGACAGTACAAAGGAGAATTTTTACAGTGTAACAATGACTTGATATGGCATACAAATATAATCCGTTTACGGGCAATAAGGATAGTGTGGTATGTTCAATGGGTGGAGACGACAGGTATGTAACGTAACGGGCGACACCATGACTGGTGCGCTGACCATAGATGGTACTTCTTGCCGATGCTAAACAACTAGTAGTTCAAGGTCATAGTACTCAAACCGCCAACCTTACAGTACGGCAAAATAACAGTGGAACGGCATTACTTATGTAGACCAAGTTGGTTCATCTAAGTTTGGTGAGATAAATGCTACTGGAAATATCAATTGATGGAACTATAAACGCTTTTATGATACGATTAGAAATGCAACAACTAATTTTGCAGCTTTAATTCAAAACAACGGGGAACAACTAAGGCAACGGTTGGTATTTATAATAACGCTACAAATAATTTAGTCTTCAATCTTGATGGTGCAGATGCAGGAGAAGGCAAACCCTTATTTTAAAAACCAAACTCAGAGGCAGTTTTTAATGATGAGGGGGAGACATGGATTTTTCAGAGTCGAGGGAGATACTAATGTTAATTTAATTTTTAAGATGCAATTGCAGACCAAGTAACTTTTAGACTAACTTCTTCTCTGACCGACAAAAAATCCAGTTTACCAAACAGATGGTAACGAGCATAGATTCGTTTAATGACGGGTATTTGGATTATGGGGTCACCACAGGTACAGGTTTTAATGCTCCTATTACATCTGGTACATGGAATGGGACTGCCATAACTGTACTATGGAGGCACGTGACTGACAACGCCTGGCCAATACTTATAAACACCATTGGAAATGGAACATCGGCTTTTACTTCTTGACTCTTATTTACCTACAACACATCGACAGATAAGGCAACACTTGGGCTTGGCATTGATGGAATTACGAATAACATCTTTACTCTCACATCGGGCGGTACCCCTTGGCAGTATGGTTAAGAATAAACGACAGTCATATAAACCATTACGGCACATAATTTCTCACCTCGTAACAGGTGTCGCTTGTTGGTACAACCTCATTCAAGTGGTATCTCACTATGTCATGGTTGGAGGGTCACTGAGAATAAGGTTGTTTTCAGAGTACAAGCAACAAAGACGGCAGACGGAACTACAAACAGAGGATTGAACAGGTACTACGACACAAACAGTCTACTATTTCCCACAGAATCAACTTCGTCAATCAATACTATTACGAGGGAAATGCATATCGGGGTAAGGTAAACGGCATACCTTCAATGGACAGAATTACAGGGTGCAGGTTCACGCTACACAGTAACTACATCTAGCATGAACACATATTATGATTCAACATTTGACGGGTATCATTTGGAATTGCAGCATCTTGTTTAACAGCAACAACAGGATATATAGAAATCGACTTCAATCCCTCTATTGGTTGGACTGCTAACACTAACACTGGATATACCCATGTTCAGGGTAGGCTCGTTATCGGTTCTATTCTACAGGCAGTATTGTCTCAGCCATTCTAGTTGAAAGTTATAGACCTTCTGGCGGTGCTGATAGTTGGATGACTTGGAGTTCAACGACAACAAACACGAACCTTGTCTACACGGTGTCGCTATCTGCAAAAACCACAACTACTCTAAAAAAATGAGAATATCCTTCTACCACCCTACTCATGGCGTAAGTATAACGGGTATTTCGTTCTTTCCTGATGCACCCCAAAACGTTGCCGAACAAACAAACATCCCCAGATATACCTCGGAGGATTTAACCCTTGCTCATAACTCACTTTCACTAACAGATAGTAATTATGTTCAAAGGACTAAGTTTGAAAGCAAGGTAGCAGACGGGGGAACAGCCCTAGCCTACTTATTCGATACAGAGAATGACCTTGCTACATCTGGTGCAAAGATAGCTAGTTTCAAAAATCAAAAATTGAAAAGGCATTTGTTGATACTAACGGATTTGATGCAGTTGCTTTTAATTACGAAATTTTAGGCCAGGAATAGACAAGTCAATTACCGTATTAGATGCAGACGGTACAACAACCCATGACTAACATTTACAAAGGGTATTATAACTGCATGTGTAACTACTTAATAAAAAAGGGTTATAATATAAACATGGCAAAACTTAAAACTATAAAACTTCCAAACAAAACAGAAGCAAATTATTGGCGTATTACTAAGGCAACCATTGACTTTGATACAAATGTACAAGAAGTTACAATTGCAGGATTTGCAACAAAGCAGGATAGAATAGATGCATACGCTCCCCTAAAATCTTATGCACTATTTATAGAAATACCAGAAGATGATCTAAAAGACATAGCAAAAAGAATTTATAAGGCTTTTGATACTACACCCATCGCAGAAAAAGCTGCTGACGAAGAACAGAAAAACATGAATTTAATTATGAAAGGAGATGACGATATTTAACATGAAACCAGACGTTACATTAACAGGGGATGATTTAATTATCTCAATTCAGGCACTTAATCAGGTAAGCGTACCAGTAAGGGATGCAGACCGCATAAAGTTATCATAAACAAAATGACACTTTTGTTAGAACAATTACAAAAGGAGATAATAACGACAAAATAAAAAAATGAAAATAAACATAAACATAGATTTGCTAGACATCTTCCAAAACTCTTCGCAGTAAGAAAATGAAGATGATTGATGGTGAAGACGAAAGAAACCAAACAGATCTAATCCCATGATCCCAGACAGGGCTGATACAGAAACCATGTATATAAATCCTAATGATATTTCCAGAATTGAAAAGATAAACTGAGAGATATCACAGCACAACACGTACCAGAAAACACACATTTAAAATGACAATTGTTAAAAGAGATAATAAGAAGTGGAAATACGCAGTCACAAGACTGGAAAAAAACTTGGAGATTTTGGTTCGGTTACCGAAGCCAGAGAGATTAAAACAAATCGAATACTTCTACCCGTTTAAGATCTAATAAAAGTAATATGGCACAACCAACAATACCTGACCACTTGATGAAAGAGCTTGATACTTCACCCCTACAGAAAAGATTGTTCAACACATGATTGAAAGTTCAAGAGCTGTAAAGAAGATCGACAATCTCATTTACTGACTCAATTGCCTTTCTAACTATATCATTCTGGTACTTTTTCTTTACAGGTTTAGCCTTGCTATTGGGAAGGAAACTTCCTCGTAAGTGGTTGGATCCTGTCCACACAAATTAGATGCTGGTAGAATATCCAAAAAAATCGAAGACAAAGAACAAAATCACATTGCCGAAGCCAGCAAAAAAGTTGGCGGATACAAAATTGTGGACATGGAAACTAAACGACCTGTTGGCTTGAAAATAGAACCAATGAAGCCAGTTAAATCTTAATGTCTTTTGTATCTTAGATGGGGCAGACTTCTCCTCTTTCTTAATATTTCGTCTTTGTTTTATGGTAATACCTTAGTCGGGATATCTGTCTGGCAGATTTTCCCTCCTTCTTCCATTTTCGATTAAACTTCTTAATCGTTCTTTTCCCGTATCTTTAAGAGACACCATGCTCCTTCCTCGTATATTTTAATATTAACGTCATATCTGTCTTTTAGTAAAGCATACCAGTTTTTTATATTCTTTTCTGAAGCTACGACCTCGTGAGATCTACGGAGAGCCATGTCTAAAAATTCAAATAGGGTAGTATCAGGCAGATGAGTTAAGGTGTTACGGAAACTTATCACTCGACCCCTAGGTAACGTTTTTAAGTAGTCACAGTAATATATATTCTGGAAATGTACCAGCGTGTATTTTCCCATCCTCACTAGCTCTTTTTACTCCCTTGTATTCTGAAGTCACAAAAGTTACTGGATATGTCCACTAGAAAGCTCTATTGCTATGGGGATGCTATTATAACCGACAACAACCAATGGGGACTCTGACTCTTTGGGGATATCTCAAAACAATATCTCTCCATAGGGGATCGTGTATCCAGCACCCGATCGTACTCTTCGTCAAAAGCCGTTCGTTTTCGGGCTTGTACTCTTTATTAATACCAACCCTGGGGATGAGTCTTCCCATCCTTTTGGATGTTTGGATGATTATATCTATTTCTTTGTTTTGTTCCGATTGCTCTTCTTGCCATATTTTTATACCACGCCCCACTTTTAACAGGATATTTTCTGTACTCTACGTTTATCATACCGAACGGGGCTTCCTCGACTTTATGGACGATAGACTTGTTCTTTAGCTTCTGAGTCACTTTAACTTGAATAAACTTAACCACTCAAAATGATTGGGGTTTGCTACATTTTGCAGGTCTTATGGCAATGACATCAGCATTACCCTTCGAACCTGCTGCACGTATGGAATACCAACCCTCTTTATCAAATTTGTTTGCAAGCATTATTTCCCTATTACGACTACGTATGTAATTTTTATTTGGCATTGGGGCGTTTCTCCTCTTTACCAACACTTACACTAGTCTTGGGAGACTTTACTTTATAAATCATACCGTTTCTGAAAGCCATACTCCAATTAATAAAATACTTATCGTGTTCCAATCCTACACGACCTTCTATTCTTCTTTGAGCAGCTTGCACTTGTTGTTCCCAATGATTGAGTTCGTATTGTTTTTCACGAACCATACGGGAATGAAAAGTCAATTCAGCCAATTCTTCTTCGGTTAGCTTAATTCTTCTCCACTTGGTTTAGATAATTTTGCTCCTTTGGGTATTTTCATTTAAGTAAGAATCCTCCTTCTATAAGCACTCTTCTAACATCACTTTCACGCTCTGAGCTGACTTCGATAACCTTACCTTCATATTTTTTCCCAGCTACATGAGCATATAATGTCCTACCATCTGCGCTGTGTATTTCAACAGTCCTTGGTGCTTCTTCTACTTTAACTTCTTCCTTCTTGATTTCTGTCTTTTTTGTTGTCTTTTTTTAGCTGCCATACTACTCACCTCATTCCACAAATTCAGTCTTCTTTTAAAAATTCTTCCTGGTCTTTGTCTACATCTCCAGCAGAAATTTGTCCATCTTGCACAAACTTATCAGGTGTCCAATGAGTCTTTCGAAAAGCTTTGGCTTGGGGATTATTTGGAACCCCGTTTGCTTCCTCTTCATTTTGATTATCATATTTTTCGGCAGGTACAAACTGCGCTCTTTTAGGAAGAGAACCAGATCGACCCTTTTGGGCTTGAATTGTTGTTCCTGCGATATCTGTTAAATCCATATTATTTTGATACTACTTCAGGGAAATCCCTGCCAATAATTTTATACACTAAATGCAGTACGATCAAATAAAATAATACTGGAAGGAAAAATATTATTTTCAAGAAACGTCTCAACATGTATATACGTTACCTTGCTGTCAATTAAGTGTCAAGCAGGAATCTTATCAATAATTGAGTCTTTGTTTACAGAACCCCAATTGTCTCGGATAACCTTGGCTAACGCTGCAATAAATCCAGCGACAAAAGCTGCCAATATAGCAAAACTGTATTCTTGGATATTTTCCAAATCGGGTTTCAAAACTACGCTAACAGCTACTACTGCTCCTGCTCCACCTGCTACTGCAGTACGCAAGAAATCTCCAGGCTATTATTTTCCATTGCGGATAGTTATTAGCATCTTCATTTGTACTTCATCTGCCATATTACTTCACCCCCCTTGCGCCAATTTTTAAGACTGTTAAGATGATCTCTAATTAAATCTATTATATTGGTTTTTACAGCCTTAGTTCCGATAACTTTTTTCTCAACCCATTGATCTATTTTGTCTTCCAAAGGTTTTACAGCTCGTTCGACAGCACCCACAACTGCATCATTCGTTTTTGTTGTAGTTTAGTAATGCTTTTCTAGTTTCATCTTCTGATTGTTCTAAATTTTTAAGACGTAAATTTATATCAGAGAAATCTTTTCTGTCATCAGCCATATCTTTATCAATCCTATTTACGTCTGCACTAACACTATCTACCCGTTTGTCTATGCGTTCGATTGCTTTTAATAAGTTTTTGTATTGGCTATCTTCCATGAAGTTAGTTTTCAGCAAGCTTTTGTAAAATATTAGAAGCCATTACAACACCTCTTTCAAGAGTTGTAACTCTTGTTTCAAGATTCTTAATTTGTTCGCTTAACTCGCCATTTTGTTTTTTCAATTCTTCACATGGATCAAATGGTGGTATTGGTGGTTCTTGATTGTAGGGTATTCCAAAAGCCTTACAGATTCCCCGTACAATTCCTTCTACCACCCTTGGTCTATTAAAATGTAATAAGGAATGGTCATCAGGAACGTGCATACCAACACCGCACTCAATAATGTTGCATGGAGTTTTGGCAGTTAAATACTTCACATATAATAATATTTAGTGTTAGCGTTTCTCCTTTCGGATCGATTAACTACATCAGTCGTTTTAAAATATTCTTCTTCTATGTCCTTGCAAATGCGTTGAGATTCTTGTGTAGCTTTGTCTACTTGAGGATCTGGAAAATCAACAAACCCTCCGCCCCTGCCGTAAATGTCAGCATCATAATGTATAGAAAGAAACAAATCGAAATCTTGTGAAGTTATATTGTGGTCATCATTGGCATTGGCATCAGTTGTATATACATCAAAACCCCTTCTGCGAAGTTCTCCTGCGACTTGATCTCTAATATCTACATTGAAGCTCATTTCATTGGGCGCACCTGTAGAACGTCTTAGTGCAACAATGGAATTATACTGGCAGTTCTGATGTCCAGCTTGTAGGCAGATTTTTAGCTATCATGCTTTTAAGAGTTTACACTCTTCTTCTTATCGGTGTCAACCTATCTACGTTTAAATGTTGCACCTATGGCAAGTGGTACAGTAATGAAAAATACTAATACTGTCCATGTTCCAGTAAACCAATAATAAAAAGCCAAAGCATTAATAAACCCTACAAACATTATTGTATATATCCTACATAAAAATATAAATCCATTTAGTATTTATTTCTCATTTCGATTAACTCTGTTATCTTTACGCTGTTTATGTCTTTAGCAAAGATAGCTAATACCTTAGCTCTTCCAAATAATTCTCGTAATTGCATGTTAAGCTCTACTAAACTCTTTTGATCTCCAGCATCTTCTTTATCAAATATTAAAAGATATCTTCCCTTCGAATTGATCTTTAAAATTTTAGCTGGATGTAATTTAATATCAGACATAACTCAGTAATGAACATAGAATACTATATGTGTAGGTATGTGTCAAGTATCAAATAAAGTTGGGGCTAGTGCCTGCCCAACAACTAGCCCCGAACTACTGAGACTCTAACACATAGAAGTGCTGGAGCAATTATATTTTGACCTATTAAGATCTTCTTGTCAATTGAAAAACAATCATTTAAAGTAATAGCCTCTATAACAGAAATATCCCCTTGACACCGAGGTGTGTTTGGGGATATTCTGATTCGAGAATTATAAACAATACATTCTACAACACAACTACTTCAAAAAGCAAATCCAATTGTTTACAGGGGACTGGAGCAGGCACGCTGTTCACCCCCCCTTCTAATAGAGTGAACGGAGCAAGACCTTTTCTCGGAAACAACACTCAGGAATATGGTTTATAACTGAACCAAAAGTCGGTATTACGGTGACACTCACTGGCAAAGAGAAACCTGTTTACATAAATCAGTTACTAGTCGAAAATAAGAATACTTACTTCCCTGGAGTAAGAGCCTTTCTGTTACAAGCCTAGGGAATGTTAGTAGAGAAAAGAATATGGCAATAAATCAAAATAGTATAGATTACAGTAAGCTGACAACACAGCAAGCTTTGAGGACTCTAAAGACCAAAGAAGAAATTGCAGAATATTTCAAGTATAGATTTGGTGAGATTAAAGCAGAGAGAAAGACATTGGAATGGGATTTAGAACATCAATGGGAAGAGAAACAGAAAGTTAAGACAGAAAAATCCGAAGACGAAAAACGAGCTGATGAAGCTTTTGAAGCCATAAAAGATATATTTAAAGATATATAAGTACAAGTTCACCTGTCTTGTGTTGACCCTTTTTGATAATAGCACAAAACGGGCAGGTTTTGTTTACCAGTACATTCTAACCTCGTGTATAAACTTTGGTAGCCAATACACAAGAGTTACAAATGCCACGCTGGCAAATAGTAATTTTTTCATTTTTCTTTCACCCCTTCTCGTTTTCTCTAACCCAAACCCTGGAGTGCTAAGATTGATCCAACCACATACATACCTATTCCAGCCACGCCATACAAAGAGTCAGCCAGAGCCACGTTGGTAGCCTCAATCATAGTGGCAATTATACCAATCACCACCACAGCCATAAAGATTTGTGCAAGTGTTTTATCCATACTTAATCACCTTCTTTCATATTCTCCTCTTTATTTGTCATTTTGTTTTGGTGGTATGTGACCCGTCTTTTCCCCACCTTCTTTCCCCAGTTTCTTAACTGAAAACATCATGCCATTCCAGTAACATAAGATTGCACCATGCATATCAGCCTTGAAAAACAAATCGTCTAGTGTCTTGATTTCGCCTTTTGGGGTTTTCATATCTGTATAAGTGTTTATTTGGCTGATTTAAATTAACACTTGCTGTGCCAGTCTTGCCTCTGCTATCTTTACATATTCTTCGTCTAGCTCTATGCCTATGAAATTATATCCGTTCATTTTACAGGCTATTCCTGTAGTGCCACTTCTCCATAAAAGGATCAAGGACTGTTCCGCCCTTAGGCGTTACCATTTTGATTAGATATTCCATAAGGGCAAGAGGCTTAACTTGTTGGATGGTTGTTTTGTTTGGTAATCTATTTTCAGGATTTCTATTATTCTCTATCAAACCCTTTTCACTGTGAAACCCTCCATAGTCAATTCTATCCTTGTCCTCCATATCCTCACACCCCTTATTCCTCTCACTCTTACTTGCCTTTGCTGTATAGATTATTGATTTGAAGAAACGAGAGGCGTTGCCCGAATCTCCAAAACCACAACCATCATTATTTTTCTCTGTTCCATATTTACCATAGACTTTATTATTCAACACGCCTACATTTCCACCTTTTGAAACTCCCGTCTCAGGAAAACACTCTCTTACTTCTTCGCTGTTGTCGTGGATTAGGTTGGCAGGGAAGCGACCCAAATTATTTGCTGGTGTTGCTGTGCCTTTTGCTTTACCTTCTCCAACATCAAAATTTACTCCATTATTATTTATGCTTGCCTTTGCATCTAACATTTCCTTATCTTCTTGCGACATTCCCACCTACTCTCATCTATATTTATTCCACCTGTTCCCCACTTTAATACGTTCTCGGCTACCGTCTTTTCTGACAAAGGTTTTCGTGCCATACAAATAGGTTCGTGTGCTGGTTTAAGAGCAGTTCCCCAGCCTTCCCATTCGGAAGTACCCTTATCTTTGTCTGGTCTTGGTGGAGATTGCCATCCTGTTGATGTTTCTCCTTTAGTCAAATTGTATGGTCGGTTCGCAGGATTTTTAGAAAGCAAATTCCCTCTCATTCCCCTGCAACTTATCTACTGCCTTACCTATATTCAAACTTTTCCGGAAGCCCGACCCATACACCCATTCAATCATATCTCTTATCTCCAAATCCTGCATCTTCAATAGCTACTGTCATTCTGTGGTAAGTTCTTGTACCACCAAAAGATAATAAGTATCCACCAGGCTTTAGCACCCTAAGGCACTCTTTCCACATCTCAACATTGTAAGCAATACCTGTGTTGTCCCACTTCTTACCCATAAAACCAAGCTCGTAGGGTGGATCGGTTACAACACTCTCTAGCGAGTTCTCATCTAGCGTTTTTAATATATCTAAACAATCACCTTGAAAAATTGTATTCATACATTTATATCTATATAGAGATGTACGATAAACTCGTACAACTGAAATTTAAACAGTTGCTAAAACATCCTTTTTATGTACTAGCAAATATTTTTTGTTATTGTATGTTATGTCCTCACCAGACCAGCGTCTGAAAATTACTATGTCACCAGCTTTATATTTATCCCCTTGCACAACTTCACCTTGTTGATGCACATCGGTTTTTGTTTCTGGCAAATATATACCCGACTCAGTTTTTTCTTCTCTGTCCTCTACTTTAATTAGTATGTAATTTTCTGTTGGCTTTATCATGCTTTGTTATACATTAAGTTCTACATTTTCTTTTTTCTTTAAAATTTCAATCGGAAAATAGTATTGACTCTCTTGCCCCACCCTTTTTAAATTCCAATGCTTTTTGGCTTCCTCAACTGTAACTGAATAAACAGTTCTTCTCTTTGGATCATATAGCATGATCTTTGTTAGTCCCTGTTCAGGTATCCACTTATCAACAACTGTCTTGTGTAGAGATATTTCTCTAGTCATCCAAAGAACAGCTTTGTTAAAATCTATCTTTTTAAAATAGATGTCATTGTTAATTGTTTTACCTAAATTTACTTTCATGTTAGTTAAGTCTCAAGCCTCGGAGGCTATGAAAGCCCCCGAAGTTTTTTACTTAACTTGCGTTTACACCCTCTTCTGTGTAGACGTCTTCTAGTTGTTTAAATTCTGCTATTGCTTTTACCTCTTCATCTGTCAGATCAGATTTTTTGGGAGAAGCTATAACACTGTATTCAGTTCCCAATCCTTTCCCTTTTCTTTTGATAGTTACATCATAATGTCTGGGGTCTCCATACTCTTTGTCAGTTGCGTATGCGAGAATTTGCCTGAACACTGTTACTGGTGCTTCGTAAACAAAGATCTTGTTATCTCTTTCCCTGTCCAGAATGAGATAAGCATATTTGATCTTTACTTTTTTTCTTTCTGGTGCGATTTCACCTTCCGCTAACAAAGTCGTTTTGTATGAATCTTTAGTTCCAGAATCATAAAAACGGATTTCTAATGGTTTAGTGACCAGTCTTATCCTGTTATCTCCTTCTTCAGGTTTCCAAAATAAGCCTCCTTCGCCCTGTGGGATATCATAATTGCTATAGTCATCTATTGTTTTTGGCATGTTTGCTTCACCCCCTTTTTTTTCTTCTTCATAAATCTGGTTGATAATTTCGTAAGGATCGTTCTGACTATCATTATAGCTAAATTCAGTGTTAGTATCGGCAGTAGTCTCAGTTTCTGCATCTTTTAAATAACTTTCAATCCATTCGACATCACTTTTTGGTAAAATTCCCTTTTTTACGCTAGTCACATCTTCTTTCAAAATTCTCAGAAGCTACGCTCTTCACCTATTCCAATATTTTTAGCTCTCAATATTCCAGCTTCAACCATACGCTTAATATGTCTTCTGTTGGTTCTAAGAATATCGGCTGCTTCGTCTAATGTTAAAAACATATCTTTAATCTTGGTCATGTCTATACATTACAATATATGCTACTACTTGTCAATAGTCAATCTGTTATTTTCCTAAGGTTTCTTCCTATTTCGATTAACATTTCTTTTTTGGTTAAAAGTATTCGCACATCAGTTTTTAAGTCCATGTATTGCTCGAATATGGATGGACTTTTACCATCCTCTGACATTCTTAACTGCAATTTGGCTGATGCTTCACGCCCTGCTTGAGTGCTTTCCCCAGCTTGTAGTAAAAATCTGTAGTATCTTCCATAATATTCCGACTCCAATTTTTCAAGAGCTGGTATTTTCTCAGTCAGTTCGTTCATCACATCAACCATTTGCTTATTTATGGCTTGTAAATTTGTCTTTCCCATTTTAGCTAATATATGTTGCTCCGCATGGACAATATGTTACAAATTCAGCATAACCACCGTCTCTGTTTTCAAGTACAGGATCTGGCAGTCTTCGACCACAATCAAGACAAGTATCTGCTACTGATCGCCTGACATCCTTATCTTTTTGGCTTTCCATTTCGTCTATGATAGTACGTAGGGCACCAATTGTTTTTTCATTGTCCCATTTGTCGGCAAAATCATATACATGTTCCGCCAATGTTTCGTAGTCTTGTTCTAATGCTATATCATTTTGTTTGTGACTCATTAATTTTCACCCCTTATTCTAGCCCACGCTTTGACATCCTTATATCATGGGCTAGGTAAACGGGTTATAGTATCTCTGGCTGTTTAATCTGATAACCATAAGCCCAATGTTTGTTATCAAGTGTCACGATAACCTGTTCATTGTTTACTTTTTCCCATTCCACCTCTTGAACCTCTATACCAGACTTGCCAATACATTCAACTTCGATTGACATTATCTTAACAATTTTCGGTTTTTCAGTATTCCAAGCCCCTTCCATTCTACATAATCGCCTATTCTCATAATTGGTTTGTGATTAGCAAGGTACTCTTCCTCGCCTGCAAGTCCTACTATTTGTTGTTTCATAATTATCACCCCCTATTCAAGCCCTCCATAGTAGTCACTTGTTGCCTTGCACAAATGACTACTAGCAAAGCTCAATCTTCTTTGACTAATTCTTTTAATGCTTCGTATGTTTTATCATTCATGTTATTTAGACAATCTAAACAAAACATGCTCTTGCACATTTTCTGGTAGTTGTTCGAGCTTTATTTCCTTGCCCAAATGTTTATCGTCTATTGCATAACCCCAAGTGCTAACCCCATATTGTGGATGTGTAGGGTCATCGCTAACAGACAAGCAATCTATTTGATATTTGCCTTCTATGGTTTCAATTCCATAGTGAAACGGCAATACTAATATTGAATATCTGTCGGCGGTTTTGCCGTTGTTGTCATATATTTTGTATATCTGCATTACTTTCACCTTTTTTAAGTTCTGTTTAGTATCCGCTATCACTAACGGATACTAGCAAAGCTCAAAATATATAAATCTCTGGCTCTTTACCCGTTGATGATTTCACAAAGTGTTCGAGCTTGTTGGCTTCGTTTTGATTATCTGCGTATATCAATACTTTATACTCTGGAAATGTAACTTCAATGGCTCTTGAGCCATCCATTCTCATAATGTCTGGCAAGTCTTGGTTGACCCATTCTCTACTAGGTCGAATACACTTGATATATTTGGTTTTGCTCATGGCATTATTAAATTTATACTTCATATTTACTCACCCCCTTTGTTTAAGTTCTGATTAGTGCTACCTATTGCTAAGTAGCACTATCAAGGCTTAAACCTCCATGCCTAGGTCTATAGCGATTTGTCTGCTTGTTTCTTCAAAAGCAAACCAAGCTAGCCAATTTTGTGCGTCTGTGTCGTTTGGTATGTGTACTTCAAGCCCTTGACTGTTCATGTCCTGCTGTAACTCTAAAATGTCATCAAGATATTTTTTAGTGAAAGCGTGAGTGTCTTTGTAGTAGATAAGAGCGCATACCATGCCACTGATACAACCATGAGATAGTAAATCATTGAACCAGTCTTCTGCTTTTTCATAGTCTTCTATCTCATCGTAGATTATACTTGCAACTTCTTTATATAAATCAGTTACGTTATAATCGTCCATTATGTTTTGCAATTGTTTTTGTGCTTTTTTGATTGTCATTTATATCTCACCCCCTTGCATTTTCATTAGTGTATTTAACTCCATTGTGCATACTAAGGTATAAAGAAGCAGAGCAAGCAATAGGCTAGCTATTATTTTAATAGTTGTCTTATGATTACGCAGATATAGTCGGGCTTTGCGTCTGTTAAATATGGTATAATTACCAAGTGTTATAATTCTCATGTTAGTGTGTCTCAGTAGTATAAATTAACTCTATACTGTCTATACAATACGGTGCGGTTTCGCCCCGTTCGCAATAGATCCTTATATGCTAGCACCATAGCCCTTTGCCTATTGACTCAGCACCAAGGTGATAGTATGCTTGGCAGCATAGCACCAAGGTGATAGCACCAAGGTGATAGCACCAAGGTGATAGCACAACATCAAGCTTCAAAGTGCGATCCCAATATTACTAGCCTAGGGTACTAGTACCTCAATCACATAGCACCTTGGCATGGTAGATAGTCAATCCCCCCACCCCAGCAAAGTGATATCACCCAATGTCAAGGTGATAGCACTAAGGTGATAGCACCCTATCCCATTGACATTATCGCCATATCTGCTATAGCCTAATACCATGGCTAAGATTGATATCTTCGGGGATATGCCTAACATTAAGAAACTTGAGATCTATGAATATGCAAAGCAAAATAGTGTGTTTAGTGCAGCTTCCAAATATCACAAAGAAGTTGGCATTAGTGAGAATGGCTTGTACCGCAGACTAAGAAGAGATTTAAAAAAAGCTAATCAGTTGCGTAATGAGACATTTCAGAGAAAGTCTGGTGCAGGTAAAGCCAAAGAAAAAGATGAGGTTAAGCTAAGCCGAGAGGAAAAGAAGTTTTTGAAGAATCTTAAAAACGGAAAAGCCAGTCTTGAAGAGGCAAGCAGATTTGTTGCCGTAAGAGCTTTTGAGAAAATGCTTAAAAACCCAGGGGATGTTAAGTTTTTAGATTTCTTTCGGGTTGAGTTATTGAAGATCAAGAAAATGGAAGCTGAGACCAAAAAGACTTGGGCTATACAACTAGTTAATCGTTTATGGGGTGGGGCTGAGTTACCTCCTCCAGTGTGCCCTTACTGTGACAAAGAACTTATCCCAAACGGTAGAAATATCATGGATGGGGAAATAATTTACGATGTTGAATCCTTACCAGCTACAAACAATTCTTAAAAAGCGTGATATTGTTGAATTCATAGAAACCGTGCTTGGAATTCCTCTTCACGATGGACAAAAATATTGGTTACAAAACGCTGTTAAAAAAGTTAATATTCTCAAACCTGCTAATCAGTGGGGGAAGACAACCTCTGAAGCCCTAGTTCATATCTTTCAAGCAGTAAATAAACCTTACCTGGATCGTTTTAACATGACTCATGAAGATAAACACAAGTTCGAGTATTTGACATTAAACGCTGGAAAGACTTATGAAATTGCTCAAGGAGTTCAAGAGGCTATTGTTGCCATAACTGAAGGTGAGTATTTATTACCTGACGGGTCGTACAATAAATCTTTGTTAAAGGGTTGGGCTATAACCCGTAACGTAAGCAATGACAGTAAAAAGCTTCCTGAAATTGTTTGGTGGAATGGTTCCAGAACTTTAATTCGTTCGTATGATGGCTTGGGTGAGGGTTTCAAAAGGCTTCGTATAGCTTTCATTTCCGTTGACGAATGTGGAGATATTCCAGAACTAAGATTATTTTTAAACGGGACTTTGATTCCTCGAACCTTTTTCTTTGCTGGAAGTATTCACCTGATTGGGACTTCTCAGCCCAAAGGTATTGAGTATGAGGAAATAACTGAAGAAGCTGAAGAAGACATTAAACAAAACAAAGAAGCATCTGGTTTTTTTGTCTTGTCAGCTAGTACAAATCCAGATATGGCTAATATTTATCAAAACAAGTTTATGCCCCAAGATGAAATGAGAAAACTTGAAAATATTGCTGATCCAGAACTTAAAAAACAAATTATGTATGGGCTATATGTAAGCCATGAAGCTAGACTTTACACCTACGAAGAGGTTTCCCAAATGTTTAAAAACGATATGCCCTGGAATGAAGAAAGTGGGTTTAGTGAAGAACCTGTCGGGGGTGGGTACTACGTGTTTAGTGTGGATTTGGCTGCCAGTAAAGATGAAACTTCTAGCACCTGTATTCGTTATAACATTTTCATTACCAGGAATGATGAAAAGATTTTTCTTCCTCATAGAGTAGTTTTTCACAGGGCATGGAAGGGAAGCACCTACCCATTGTCCGTTCAATATGAGATGATTAAATCAGATTTTAAAAGATTTAGGGCTGAATCCCCACATAGGACTAAATTTGTTTATGATGCTGGTGGGTTAGGAGGTAAAAATGCTGAGGAAGCTTTCAAGGAATTACACGGGTATCCGTTCCCTCCAAAGGGTAGAAGCTATGCTGAAATTAAAGCAGAAGGGATGGGTATGGTCAAAGAAGTATTGGGTCGTAATCGTAGATTTACAATTAACGAAGATGGTAAGATGGTTGATGAAAATCCTGATTGGGGTGGGGTCAAAGCATCGCCAAAATTGAAAGAGTTAAGAAGGCAATTAGAGATTAGCAGCAAAAAAGATGACAAAATCAAAAATGACCAGTACACTAGTTTTATGCAAGCCATTCATTTCATCGAAAGAAGGGCACCAAAAGCGGGTAATTACAAGGCGGTGGATTTCAATTTGATGGGATCAATGGTAGGATAAATTTATGGCAAATTTTATTATTGATAAATCTGTTTCTAGCAAGGTTCGTGAAGACATCTCTGATGCGGTTTTAAAGAAACTTGATGGGATGAAACATGAAATCAGTAATCGCCAACCGATAATTCAAAAACGCAGGGACTTCTACGAGGGGAGACACGACAAGTGGACTAACGTGACTGGTCAGCCAAGCAAAAAACAGGAAGGACATATTCTTGCTACTTTCAATTACATTTTAAAATTCTGCCAAAAGATTGTTTCGGTTTTGGTAAACCAACCACCTAAAATCAAAATTGTTCCCAAAGACGAAAGCAATGAAATCGAAACTTCTCGAAGTGAAGCTTTGGAAAGTGCAGTTAGACAGGTTTTTAAAGATAATAAGTTCTTTCCAGTCAAGATGGAAAAGGCTGCTGTAAGTCAGGTGCGTGATGGAGATTTCGTGATTGATTGCAGGGTGATTAAAAATCAGGACACGGATCAGCCAGAAATAAAAATAACTCCAAACGAAGATGTGTTAAAAGTTTCTGTTGGATGGGATGATGCTTCAGGTACAAGTTTTTCTTCAATCACTTTTTCAGATTTGTGGACATTGGATAAAATCAAGAGAGAGTACGATTTTGAAGCAGAACCTGTGGGAGATGAAAAAACTGCAAATGCTTCTTCACGGGGAAGCCACAACAATGACCAGTATGGCATATTTTCAAATGCGTCTGGAAGTGATGCAGAGACAGTTCCTGACGGGATAGCTAAGGTTCCTAAAGCCAGGGTTACTGACTATTGGGGTTGGGAAGTGATTGATGGAAAAGCAAAAGTAATAAATATAATTTATATCAATAAAGATCTAAAACAATTTGTAGTTACTGATTACAAAGACATTCCCAAAAAGGTTGGTCATTCGTTTGTGGTGGCTGGTAAACCTTGGAGTATGGGCTTTATAGATCCACTGATAGATCCTCAGCTTGAACTTAATGACAGGACTGGTGAAGAGGGAGATTTGGTGAGAGTTGGAAGTCACATGAAATTTCTGGTTTTAAACATGCCTGATTTTGATGCTAAGTCGGTTAAACCAGGAAGCGGACAGGTAATCTTTTTAGAGGGTGAAAATGTAGATTTTAAACCGCTTCAAATGAGTATTTCTCCTTTCCCGTCTGATGTCTATTTGGACAGAGTTATGGAACACATGTTTAACTTGGGATTACCCAAAATTGCGCTTTCGGCTGGTACAGCCCCCTATACTGGTCGAGTAGCTGCAATTCAGTATCAGCCCGTAGCAGATTTGGTCGAGTCTTTCAGAGGAAAATGGAATGATGTTTTGGAAGATTTGATAAAACAAATCCAACAATATTTGATTGATTATTTTCCAGAAACCCACAGTTTTATGCGAGAGTCTATCATGACTGAAGAGGGGATGTTTGAGGATGGAGAATTAGTTATTCGGGATGTAACTTTTGATTGGGATAATATTTTACCTCTTTCCAGATCTGACAAAGTTGTTGATGCTTCAACCCTAAGAGATCGGGGTGCAATTTCGCTTCACACATATCTTGAACAGGTTGGTTTCCCAGATCCAGCGAAAGAAATTAAGAAAATGAAGATGGAACACAAAGATGAAGATTTGATGACTCTTTTGCAGAAATTTAACGAGTTTTCTCCTGGTGCAGTCAAGGCTTCTATCGAGGCAAGAAAAGCTATGGTGGAGTCGGAAGCTCAGATGGCTGAAAGTAATCAGATCTTGCAAAATCAGCCCACTCCAGCAGTTAAGGCACCCTTGAGGAGTCAAGAACAGAACGATCAGCGTGGAATTCCTAGTGCGATGGGTACTCCTACTGGACAAACGGCATCAGCTCGTGGGGCAGTAGCACAGACCAGTCAAAATATAAATGCTCAATCAGGTGTATAAAAGATGGCAACTTTACTCGATAGATTCAGGTCAATTTCAAGACCTTCGTTGACCTCTGGTTCAGGGGTTTTCTCTTCATTGGCTAAAAAACAAGCTTCAGCAGAAGATTTGATGGTTGATAATCTTTACGCAGAAGGAAATATCTCTGTTGAGGCTTATATATCACATTTGGAAAAAAGGTTGACTCGTGCTTGGAACACCCCACGTACTCAAGTATCGATTAAGGAAAAGATGGAGTCGGCTAATGAAGAGATTGTGGATGCTGAAGTTTCAAGGGCACATCAGGCTGGTGAGATCTCAACCAGGGCTAGATACGAGTATGAATTGTCTAAGCTTGAGAATATGAAGGAGAAGGGTTCTACTGCTTATATAAACCAACAGAGGTTAGTAAGTTCTTTGAAAGATCAAGCTGAAAGACAGGAACGAAGTGCTTTTAGAATTGAGCAGTTGAATCAGCTTTCTCAGATGCCTGAAGACAGCTCTGAAAAACTATGGCAAAAGGCATCAATCTATGACACACTAGCTCAACAAGCTAGGCTTGATGGTGATGAACAACAGGCTATCAGTCTTTCTACTCAAGCCAATAATTATCAAGCTTCAGCTAAAAGAGCTGAAATTAACGATTTCATTACGCAAGCTCGCTTGCAAGTATCTGAAACTCCCACCGCTGGTCGTGGTGTACCAAACTCTGATGAAGGGGCAACCCTCTATCAACAGCTAACTGGTACTCAGGCTCCCTCTTTTGATAATGAAGGAGGAAGTGGTGGGAGTTTGACTGGTTTTAGTGGTGTCAGTTCGGATGTGTCTAGTTCAGCCCTAACGAGATTGGACAGGCAACAGCAAACTCTTGAAAGATTATATGGTCAGAGGGAAGACAAGATGGTTTTGATTGATGCTTATCAACAGGCTGTAGCTGCTGCTGAGGGAGATCAGAAAACGTCATTAACAATTGCCTTAAATAATTTACAAGATGATATTGCTGGAATAGATAATTCGATTGCCAACACGACTGTTAGCATTGAAGATACGATTGGTGATATACAAGCTGCTAGAGCCAAGGCTGCTGCTTCAGCATTTAATCAGGAGAGAAGAATAATCGAAAGAGATTTTTCAAAAACTGAAGATGAGTTAGAACAGGACTTCAGAGATGGGAAAATAACCAAGAATGAATATGTTGCAAAAGGATTGATGTTAGCTCAGGCTAAAACAGGATTCTTTGACCAGGCTTCTCAGCTATATAACAATTTTGGCAATGATTCTTCAGCTGACAGTTATCTGGAAAAAGCTGAGGATATGGTTAGAATTCATGAAAGTTTAATCGGAGTGGCACAGAACATTGAAGATTATGAACCTTTGTTTATTGATTCTGAATCACCGCTTACCAATCTTTTGGGACAAAGACAGAGTAAGGGAGATGTGGTTCTGACGGATGTTGGCAATATGAAACGAGCTGGTCAATTTGATGAAAATTATGCCTTAATAGATGGCGTGTGGCACAAGGTTTATTACCCAGCTAGTATTGAAGTTGACGGAAAAGAGATTCAAGTAACTGATAAAGATGGTTTCTTGATCGACAGCCCTGTCATCAAGGATTATGCCAGAAAACAGGGATTGGGCTATATAAACAAATTGGACGATACAGGCAAGCTCTCTCAAGAACGGGTTAAGTTCCTACAAAGTCAAGATGAGTCAGGCAATATAATCAGTAGACCCTATGCGGAAAGTACCGTAAACGAGATGCTTCAAAATCAGATTCTTGAACAGACTCCAGAAGGAGAGATTGTGCAAAGAAAACCATTCAAGGCAGATGATTTGATAGGGTTGAAGCTTGAAGCCAAAGTACAAGAAAAGTTAGAGAAAAGTGTACCTGTGCTTAAAAATCTAAGAGAACAGTTTGAAGCTGCAACTGAAGTCTATGGAGATCAGACACCAATTCAAAGAGTGATAAATATAAATAAAGATTTGTTTAGTAACATTGGAAACGTCAGTAGGAGCATTAATAACTTTATTGCTCCCCAAACTAAACCATTTGTCGAAGCAGCTACCAAGTTTGGTGGAAATCTTTTAGATACAATTAAACGAGGGGCTAGTAACTTGTTTGGTGGAATTAAGCTTCCAGGGATAGTTCCTGAAGCCAAAGCAGCCGAATTGACTGGTGGCAAGTATTCAGATGTTTTGAATAGTGTTTTTGGTGGTGAAGCCGATGACGCAATGAGAGTATTACAGGGAGAAAACGCTCCTCTTGATCCAAGAGCTGTAAATATAAATACGAATGGTTCTGAGGATAGAGGATTGTTTCAGATAAATTCTGATACCTTTGCTGATTTTCAGAGAAGAAAGGGTAATCAAATGAGAAAAGCTGGAATTACTTCCTATGATGATATGTTTGATCCAGTTAAAAATGCAAAGATGGCAGCAATCATAAAAGATGAGCAGGGATGGAAAGCTTGGTACGGTGCGCCAGATGATTTGAGAGCAGGGAAGTCAAAAAGTCTAGGGAATAGGATCAAAGATCTTTTTGGAGGCAATACTCCAGTCGCTCAAGCTGCGCCTGATCTTGAAACCAGAAATCTTGAGTTAGCTCTTGGGTTAAAGCCTGGAGATTGGGAAGCTGGTATAAGACCCAACCAAGACAGGATTGATAAAGCTTTTAGATCTAACGATCAAACCAGAGAGCTTCTAAGAAAACATGGCTTCGAATCGTCTCAACAAACTGAACCATCACCAAGTTCAAGTAGTAGGACTGTAGGATTTACTCCTCCAGCTCCTCCATCTAATAATCAACAACAACAGCAAGCACCCAATCAAGTCCAAACGATAGGAGATCTATTTAGACCGAAACTTCTATCTCCTACACCTGAAGCACCTAGACCTGATTTTACGACTCTTGCTAGAAACACACTTTCAAATATCGGCAATAGTTTCAGCTCAAGTTTCCAAAAAACGACTGGTCAGCCTCTTGAAAGATTTAATGTGGTTAAACAGGCTCAAGCAGTTCCAGATTATTTGAGGCAAGTGGTTGCACCTAAAATTAAAAGTACGGTCAGCAACATATTTAGCAAGCTAAATCCTTTTGATTAATGATATGGCATATTTCAACATTGATTTCAATCAGTTTAGATCATCTGCAAGGAAGGATGAACCGAGAATATCACCTTCTCAACAGGTTCAGACCAATCAACAAAATTTTATATCTTCTTTCCAACAGCCAACGGAAGCGCAGTTAAAAATTCCTAAGCTTAATTTAAGTAATCAGCCACAGTTCTCTTCTGGCGGTATTCAACAACAGCCAGCACAAAAGACAAGTTTAGTTTGGAAAATCGCAGATATTTTGGACAAACCACAGCAGATGTTTCAAAACCTCATAACTGGCGGTAAGGGTTATGAGCAGGTTCTAAAAGAAAATCCAGAAGTAAGGAAAGGTGTATCGACAGCCGTTGTTAATACGCTTGGTCCGCTAGGAGCTTTGTTGCAAGAACCATTTGAAAAGAAACTTGAAACGAGTGAGTTTACTAGAAAGGCTACGGCTTTTGGTGGTGAACTTGTATTAGATCCGCTCAATGTGGCTGGTGGATTTATTCCAAAGTTGTTTAGTAAAGCAAACAAGGCTGTTAAGGCTACTAAAACTTTTGACACGGTTGCTGATGTGACCAAACCAGTAAGAGAATTAATTGGCAGCAAGTTCGTTAGGGGATATGGATTACCTGAAACTTATAATGTCTTAAAGTCTGAGATACCTACAAAGCTTGGAGTTGGTGCCGAAAAGATCGTTAAAGATATTGCTGATGTTTTTAGTAAATATGGGGGTCTTTCCGATGAAGCCAGAGATGCAGTAGCTAAGTTTTTGGAGCCTAAATTTGCAGGAGCAGGAGAAGATTTGGGGGCTGTTAAGAAAGCACTTCAAGAATCGGGGGAGTGGGAGAAAATCCAGCCCATGCTGCGTGAGAGTAGAAGGGTTTTGAATCGTGAGGTTTATGACCTTGTTGAGAGAGGTAGAATGACGGGTGAGGTTGCAAAAGATCTCCTTACTCGTGGAGGATATTTCCCACACACTGACTTTGCCCCAAAGACTATTCAGAAATATTTTGGTAAGGGTAGAGAGATCGGGGAACGAGCTTGGTATTTAAAAAAAAGAAAGGGTGGAACTGGATTTACTTTTAATGCTCCCAAGGCTATTGCAAAACGTGAACTTGCACAATTCCAAAATGCTGTTATGCAAGATTTCTTAAAAATGGTTAAAAGTGATTTGGGATATAAAATTCGAAAGGCTGCTCCAGCCAAAGAAGGGTTCATAGCTTTTCTTGACAACACTCCCAAAACCTTAATCGAGCTGAAGGGATGGGCTTTGCCAGAAAGGGTAGCTAAAGATCTACTGGCAGTATATGGGGAAAGCGGATTAATTGCTAGAAGCATAGATACCTTCAACAGACTTTGGAAGCCTACAGCCACAGCCATAAATCCTTCATTTCATACCATGAACATAATGGGTAATATATTTAATTCCTGGATTGGGGGAATGAAAGATCCTAGGAAATTCTTGCAAGCCATTGGTGGTGGCTTTGATGAGGGGGAAAAAGCTATCCTTGAAAGCTCTGGAATACTTGCCAGAGGACAGTTTGGTGCAGACATTGTAAATAAAGCTTTTGCTGATGTTGATGCTGGACGGCTTTTAGCTCAGTTTGATTCTCCAATTGTAAGAAACTTAAAAAAATATAGTCCTAGACAAATTGGTAACTTTTTTGAGAATAATGCTAGATCAGCTTTCTTTTTAAACTCAAGAGAGAAATTCATAACACAAGGTTTGGATGAACTTACTGCCACAAGGAAAGCTATAGCAGAAACTAACAAATATTTGTTTGATTATTTGGCTGGTCTTGCTCCGTTTGAAACTAATATTATGCGAAGAGTCTTCCCGTTCTACACTTGGGCTAGGTTCAACATTCCCTTGCAATTACAATCTATAGTTACAGCTCCACAGAGGTATGCACCCTTGGCAAAGTTGTATAAAACTATGAATGAGGGTTATAACATTCCAGAAAACGAGGAAGGGTTTGGTTTTCCAACTCCATTTACAGATGCTAATGGTGATCCTATTAGATGGGTTCCCAATCTACCTGTAAATGATATTTTCTCACTTAATCTTAAACGTGTTGGTAACATGTTGAATCCAGCAATTAAGGATCTTCCACAGATTCCTGCAATGATATATCCAGGCTTTACACCGTTTGATACATATACTGGCGCACCCAGAACCGATCGTGATCTTCCTGCTGGTGAGCAATTTAGAGATTTGTTTGATCCGACTAGAAAATCATCTTTCGCTCAAAGTTTACTTAGACCAGTCAGATCAACTACTCAGTTTGGTGATGTAAATAGAAGAACTGAATCCGTGCTTGATTTGATTATTGGTGGATTCTATGTCAATAACGCAGAGAGAGCTGAGTTGAGAAAGATTTATGATGAGTATGGTAGAAACGCTGCAATTAATGTAAAGATCAAAAGGCTTCAGTCTGAAATACAGGATCCAGAGAGATTAAGAAAAGAAACTCAGAGACTCCTTAAATTGATGGAATAAGTGTCCTATTGACATTTAATGATCTATTTAGATAGGCTTAGTTATTGGTAGGTTCAAGTTGGACTATGGAAGTTATTTTCTGTAGTCCGTCTTGAGTCTATTAAAGACTCAAGAAGGGTGGTGATTATTGTGGATGAAAACGAACAGAACCAAAACGCAGGAGACCCGTCTGGTGGGAACTCAGTAATAACAGCCGATCCAGGCAATGCTGGGGTTGATCCATCAGTTAATTCAGGTGATCCCGATGGTAATGTCAGCCCTCAAACCGCTAATCAAGGGAATGAGGAACTAAGCAAGATGAAAGCTGAAATTAAACGCTTGAATCGTGCCATAGTTGAAGCTAAACGTGGTAATCGAACTCAAGGTCAGGGTGCTGATTATAATGAAGAGATATTAAGCACTCCAGAAGGTCAATATGCTGTTTCTTTGGAAGTGGCAGATGCAAGACTTAGAGTAGGGTTAGAAGATCGTTTAAAGCTTTATCCTGAAATATCAGAAGAAGACAAAGCTAGAATAAGATCTAATCCTTGGGCTTTTGCCAATAGACAGTCTTGGATGACTGGAAATTACGAACAGGCTCTTGACGAAATAGAGCTGACTTTACTCGATAGGGTTGAAGATACTAGTTCTCAACAACCGAACCAGAATCTGCAAGGGGACTCACAGGCTCAACCAGCTAATATTCAAGGCAATCCAGCACCAGAAATAGTAAATCCTGGTATGGCTGATGCTGGAGGTGAAGAGGATGTAAATCCTTGGACTATGCCTATAGATAAGTTGGAAAGACTTGCTGAAGAGCAATTCAAGAAAGCCCAAGCCCAATAGAAAGGTGGTGAAATATTAAATAAAACATGTCTGAAATGACAAGAGCCTTGGGTGCCAACACAATCGAAGTCTACAACGTTAGAAAAACATTGGAGTTTGCAAAACCCAAGCTGGTCTATCCACAATTCGGTATGCCTGATATGGTGATGCGAAGAAAGGGTCAAACAGCTTCTTGGCTGAAATTTGACAAACTTAGCATCCCAGGATCAGTTCTTGCTGATTCTCCTACATGGGCTCCAGAGACCGTTACAGATTCTACTGTAACTGCAACACTGGAACTTTGGGGAAATGGTGTCACCTTGCTTGAGGCATTGGGGGAAACCTCATTCCTCAAACTGGAAGATGAGTACAAAAAACTTATCGGTCAGAACGCTGGTGAAACTATTAACGAAAAGGTAAGAGATGTGCTTATTGCTGGTACTACTGTTGGTTATGCAAACAACAAAAATGCTAGGCAAGGGCTTATCAGTACAGATACCATTGACTTAGACGATATTTTAGACAACGTAGAAACCCTTGAGGTAAACGATGCTCCTATGATGGGAGATGAATACGTTGCTATTATTTCGCCTTATGTCAAAACTCGTTTGATGAAAGATACAGCTTTCAGAGAGGCAACTCGATATCTTGCAAAGGATAATTCTCTGTTTACAGGGGAGGTTGCTAATATTGATGGTGTAAGGTTCGTAAGAACTTCTACAGCTCCATCAGTCTCTGATTCTGGATCCAATAACTCCGTTTCCAATGTCGAGCAAACCTTGATACTTGGTGAAGGAGCTTATGGTATAGCTAGGTTATTGCCTGGAGATTTTGATGTCGTTATTACGCCTCCTGGAGGTCACGGTGACGAATACAAAGTTAAAACAGCAATAGCATGGAAAGCTTATCTGAAATCTGTGATTCTACAACAGAGCTACATGCTCCGATTAGAGTCTGCACGATAAGATTGTTGACTAAAAATGGAGTAGCTTATCACTCTATAAATCAATAAGCCCTTTGGGGTGGGAAGGTAAAACCTCAACAGGTAATAATTGACAGGTAGTTGTTTTGGGATTACCATGAATTATGGCAGTAGACGAAATAGTAAAAATTATTAATGGACAAAAGACAGTATCTTCGGCTGGGACTGCCGAGCAATTAATTGCAACTTCAACTCAAGTGGAATCAGTAACTATCAAAGCTCTTTCTGGAAATACTGGATCAGTTTATGTAGGAAATAACGTAGTATCTTCAAGTAATGGTTTTGTGTTAGCTGCTGGTGAAGCTATTAGTCTTGATATCGATGATCTTTCATTAGTTTATATAGATGTTGGAACAAATGATGATGGTGTAAGTTGGATTGCAATAGCAGAATAATATGACTCCGAGTACAAGATTTTCAGGTGGTGGGGGAGGAACAACAACTCCGAGAGCAGCTTCTTTGGTAGTCGCTGCTTCTAATTCTATTGATAACACTGGTGCTGATTACGTCTGTGATGGAACAGCCGACAATGTAGAGATACAGGCAGCTATTGACGCACTTGGTGATATTGGAGGAAAGATACAATTGTTAGAAGGTACATATACCCTTGCTGCCGATATTACTCTTGATGATAAAATTGAGATTGCTGGGTTTGGGGCTGGAAATACTATATTAGATTTTGCGAATGGAGCTTTTGGGATAGTTTGGGGAGCTATTTCAGATGCTTGTATGAGAGATCTGAAAATATATAGATCTGCTGACACTTCGGGGTGTATTGCGATGACTTCATCCACAAGACCCAGGTTAATTGGGGTTGAGATTGAAGCTGGTACTACTGTTACAGTAAATGGTATAACAGCTTCTTCGTTGGTCGATTTTTGGTTTGATAGATGTTATATTCATGGTTTTACCAGTGCCACAGCTTACGGGATAAATTTTGGAGCAACTACTCCAGGTACGGTAATTAATTGCAGATTTGAATCTAACTATCGGGGAATTTATTTAAACAATACATCTCAATCAAATATAATTGGGTGTAGATTTAGCGTACAAAATGCTGTAGATGCGTATGGGATGCGCATAAAAGATTACGGAATGGTTAAGCATTGTCATTTCACGCACGGTAGTAGAGTCGCACTTCAGTTGGATGGAGAACAAAATCAAATAATTGGAAATTACTTTACTGGAACTGGTTATGGAATACAAACAATAGGAGCGCATGATAATGTGGGAATAATTCATGACAATATATTTATCGGTTCCGATATTCTTTTGGGTGTAGCAACAAAAGGACTTTCCATCAAAAATAATGGGTTTGGTTCCAATTCTACAATCAATTTAAACAATTCAGAAACGATCGATGTTGAGGGTAATTACTCCTTAAATGTTAGTGCGCCAGCTACTACGATTGAAAATACAAGAAAAATATTAACGGCAAAAAATACTTCTGGCGGTGCTTTGGCAGTGGGAGATGTTGTTACATTAAAAGCTGTTGCTGCAGGTAATGAGGTAACAACCACAACAGCTCAAGGAGATGATTTAGTGTTTGGTATGGCAACAGAAGCAGCAGATAATGATGCTTATTTGAGGGTGCTTGTTCAGGGTAAAACAGTAAATCTCAAGGTTGATGGCACAACGGATATTGCAGTGGGAGATTTTCTTGGGACATTTACTACAGCAGGAGTAGCTATGAAAGCAGCTTCTGGGGATATGGCTTTTGCGATTGCATTGGAAGCATATACAAGTGATGATAGCGCAGGTGTAATAGATGCTCTTTTGGTCACTCCAAGGAAAATATAGAAATGAAAAGTAAAAAGCCTGTCAAAGAACTCTCAAATTTTGTGTTACCATATAAAGTAACTTTTCCAGTAAGAGTGGAAGGTTCGGTGAATAAAATCAAGTTTTCGTATAAAGCGAACGAGGAGTCTGAAATAGACAGTTTTTCTATTTATCAGGCAATATCACATAGCTCTTATGGAAGATACTTTAAAGATTAACTATTATGGGTACTTTACTAGTTTTGGAGGTTATGGCATTGCTAACCTTAATTGGGTATGTCATCTTTCTCGTCTGGGAGTCGATGTTTACCCACATGCTAAGTTCATTCCTCTTCCTGGTACTCCTGAGTATGCTGTCCTTACTGGTGAGCAAAGAGATATTCTCCAAAAACCGTTCACAAGACAAAGAATAGGAATAATCGAAACCACTCCTTTCTCCTTTCATCTTAATAAATCCAAGTTCAAGATTGCTAATACTATGGCTGAGTCTGATGAGATTGGTGAACCTTGGGTAAATGCTTGTAATTCGATGGATATGGTCGTAGTTCCGAATGAGTTTCAAAAAAGAGTATTTGAGAAATCTGGCGTAACAGTTCCAGTAAGTGTGATACGTCATGGAACTTGGACTGAAATGTTCCCATATTGCGAAAGACCACAGAAGAGCAAATTTAGGTTTGGGATTGTGGGATATTTAAACGACAGGAAGGGAGTATTTGAATTGATGAAAGCTTTTGTGTCAGAATTTGATAATAATGAACCTGTTGAACTTTATCTTAAAAGTAGTAATAAAGAGTTTGGTTTTTATCGTTATTTCAGTGATGATCGTATTATTACCGACACAAGACATGTCTCGCCTGAAGATCTTCGTGACATTTATTACAGCTTTGATTGTTTTGTCTTTCCCTCTAAGGCTGAGGGAGTAGGTCAACCCCCCAGAGAGGCTATGTCTACAGGGCTTCCCACTATAGTTACCAATTATTCAGGATTAGAGGAGATTGCTGACTCAGAGTATGCTTATCCTTTGGAACCAATTTCATATAGCAAAGGTGTCAACCCACATGCTTTAGAACAGCCTGGTAATTGGGCTAATATAGACATACAAGAACTTATGTATTGGATGAGGTATGTTTATGAACATCAAGACGAAGCTAGGGAAAAGGGTAAGAGAGCATCAAAACATATCAATACGCATCATACATGGGAGGCTTGCGCTAAAGATATGATAAAGTTATTAAAGACAATATGAAAATATTAGACATAGGAGCAGGAGGAGCATCAAAAGCAGATGTTCAAGTAGATCAAGTTAAGTTTCCAGATACAACTCATGTGTTCGATATTGTAAATACTCCGTGGGAGTTTGAAGATGAAGAGTTTGATGAAGTCAGAATGGAACAGGTTTTAGAACACATACCTTCAGTCGTTTACTACAAAGAAGATGGCAAGTTCAAACACATTTATCCGAGAGTTTTAATCATGAAAGAGATCCATAGGGTTCTCAAGAAGAATGGCATAGCACATATATCGGTGCCAGAGGAGATGGAGCAAATGTGTCAAGATCCAACCCATACCGACACTATGATTACTGATGGATTCTTTAATTATTTTTGTGGTCAGTGGGGCGGAAACGAAAAGGGTAGTTTTGCCTATGAAGCTTATGGAATTAATTTCAAATTTGAAAAGGTTGAAAGTTATAGAACGGGATTTATAAGAACAGTGAGACTCAAAAAGCCATGAAAATAATTGCGCTTGTTAGAACCTTAAACGAAGAAAATAATATACAGAGATTTTGTGGTAGATATTCTGAGTTCTGTGATGAGATTATTGTTTCAGATTCTGGAAGCACAGATGAAACTATTAAGTTGGCAAGAGAGTTCCCCAAGGTGGTTATAGATGAGTACAATTCACTTTTTAATCGAATATTCACGGGCAAGAACGAGTTTTACACCAAACAACCCAATCATATTAATCACTTAATCAGTCTTGCAAAAAAACACGAGGCAGATTGGATCATTTACTCAGATTGTGATTTGGTTCCAACCTATCAGTTAATTAATAGTGCCAGAGAAATGATGCAAGAATCAGACGTGAAACAGATAAAATGTAAGCAATATCATATTTATGGTTATTACAGATATTTTCCTGAAATGACTACTGGTTGGGCTTCATGGGCTTTTAGATCTGACCTGGAATTATATTGTGACGAATCCGATCCCAGACAAATGAACATGAGAGGTGGAATAGATGAAAATGATCCTGCGGTGAGAAAACCCGATCATCCAAAAGTTTTGCTTCATTATTTTGCACAAACGGAGAAGGATATAAAAAGAAAAATGTTGTATTACGATAAAATGCACAGACATCATGCACACCCCAAAGACAGATGTGGAAGATTATCTTTAATTCCTGAAGAAATAATATGAGCAACAGATTCAGTCATTGGCAGTTTTATTTAAACAAGGCACAAGAGGTCATTGGGGAGAGGGAGGGTCTTAATGTTCTGAAAACAGATGCTTATAATGAATTGTTAGATATTCCCATTGAGGGGGGCATTGCTCCAAATCTCGGTAATCAAAATATTACGCTTTTAGAGTATGAAGTTCTGTATGTAAATAAGGTTAGAAAATTGATTCCTGAAATTGAAGTAGTTGAAGGAGATATTCGCAAACTTCCTTTTGAAAATAACACATTTGATGTTTTAATGGATTTCTCCACGATAGATCATATACAGCCAAAAGATCTCGAACAAACGTTACGAGGTTACAAAAATGTAGTAAAACGTAAGGGTGATGTAATTATTGTTTCTTGGGTTACAACAAATTCGACTGTTTATGAAGAAACATTAGAACGAGGGAAAACATGGCACACTCTTTGTCAGTTCTTTTTTGATTATAAATCATTAAGTAAAATGATGAGGAATATTTTTGATGATGTGAAAGAAGAGCCTGTTCCCGAAACAGGACAGGAAAACGATACTTGGTTGGTGTGTTATACCGCAAAAGCATGAAAATATTAATACACGGTAGAGCCTTTCCTGTTGCCATGTGGCGATGGTTTGATTGGGCGTTAAGGGATTTAGGAAACGATGTCAAAAGTGTAGGGTGTTATCAGGGAGATTACATACCCTGGAACGGTGGAATGAATGTGGGTTATTTTTTTCCTCCCGATCTTGTCATCCCAGAAGTTGAAGCTTATCCGTTGGAGCAGGTACTAAATCACTTCAAGAGCGAAGGATGGAAGCCTGATATGATAGTTCAAGCTTCTGATACCACTTATCTTTCAGGTAAGGCTCTTTGTAAAAATGTATTTATAAAAACTGATCCTCATGCCGTTGATTATAAACCGAGATTGAAATATGCAGATAAGGTATTTAACATGCAATTTAGTTATAAGACTGAAGAAGAAGAATGGTTGCCCTATGGATATTTTAGGGGCATACACAAACCACTAAAGTTGAAACAGAAATATGATGTAGTTTTTTGTGGACTACAATATGACCATCGGGTAGAGGCTCTAAAATCAATGGAGGCTTCGGGATTTAAAGTCTACAATGCGTTGGGTAGTGTTTATGATGAGTATGTCCGTTTATATAACCAAGGTGCTATAGCGTTTAACTGGAGCAGTAAGAATGATCTTCCAGCACGATTTTGGGAAGGTTTGGCAATGAAAAAGCTGGTGCTAACTAATTATGTACCAGACCTTGATGTGCTTAGTATGAAAAACGGTGTTCATTATGTAACTTTTAATGGAATTGAAGATGCGCTTGAAAAAGTTAAATTTTATATAGAAAATGAAAAGACGAGAAGGGTAATAGCAGAAGCTGGGTATAAAGCAGTACAGCCTCATCATTATCATAATCGAGCTAAAAAACTAATATGATAACTATAATTGTTCTTTGCTGGAACCACTTGGAAGATGTAACTAAACCGTTTATTGAAAGTTTTTTAAAAAACACAAAAGGTAATTACGAATTGATACTTTTTGACAATGGTTCGACAGATGAAACATATAATTATTTAAAAGCTTTAGCTAAGGAATATAAACAGATAAAATTTTGTGGTGCAACGAGCAACTTAGGATTTGGCGGTGGTAATAATGAGGCATGGAAGCATAGAGATCCCAAATCCACCCATACGCTCTTTTTAAATAATGATGTTCTTTTTAGTGATCCAAAGTGGTTTGAAAAGCTGGAAAGTGCGATAGAACCCAAAACAGTAATTGGTCAACACTTGGTCGATTTTAATTCGGCTACAGAGTTTAGGCTTAGAAATCAGCCATATATAAATGGATGGTGTTTATTAATTGATAACAAGTTTCTTGAGAAGTACGGAGTGTTTGATCCTGACTTTCATATAGCCTATTTTGAGGATTCTGAACTTTGTGCAAGGGCAATAGCTAGGGGTTACAAACTGAAAAAGGTTGAGTTTGGAATCAATCACCTCGGATCCAAGTCTTCAGATCAAATAAACATACCTGAAAAGTTTAAATACAACAAATTCGTTTATAGAAATAAATTATATGAAATTGAGAAAGGAAAGAATCTGAGAATCGTCTTTATGTGTACTCTCCAATATCCATTTACTGATAAGGATTATGAAGGCAAGGGAGTTGGTGGTGCAGAAGCTTCTTTGATTTTATTATCCAGAGAATTAGCAAAGTTGGGACACGTTGTTGATATATATAACGATACTAAGGTTGAGGGGAAATTTAATGGAGTAAATTATTTGAACATTAGTAACTTTTCCTATCATGACTATTCAGACGTTTTTATTCTTTACCGAAATTCCATGCCAGGTCTTAGGCTTGTCAACGCTCACACTAAGATTTTTTGGACTTGTGACCAATACACCACAAGTGACTGGAACGAAGAGATTATTCCTTTTGTAGATCTTACTATAACCATTTCCACATATCATAGGAATTATTTGTTGGGTAGATATGATTTTAATCCTCGAAAGATAATTAGTTTAGATTTGGGTATTAACGCATCAGACTATAATAATCTACCTCAAAAGAAGGCAAATAAGCTCATTTATTGCTCGGTGCCGAGGAGAGGACTTGATCGTTTAGCTAAGTTTTACCCAAATATCAGAGAAAAAGTACCCGATGCAGAATTAGTTATCACTTCTGATTATCGTCTTTGGGGATCTGATAGGGGTAATATGGAGTTTCAAACTGCTTTTGCAAACATGCCAGGAGTCAGATTTTTGGGGAAGATACCAAGAAAAGAATTAATAAAAGAACAATTAGAATCTGTAATAATGGCTTACCCCTGTACTTATGATGAGAATTTTTGTATTTCCGCAATGGAGTGTATGGCTTCTGGAGCGGTTCCTGTAACGTCAAAAATGGGTGCTTTGCCAACAACAGTTGCGGATAGTGGTATCATGATAGATGGAGATCCTAACTCAGATTCTTTCGGAGAAAAGTTTGCTAATAAAATAATTAGTTTATTAAGAGATGAACAAGAGCGGATTAGATTGCAAAACAAGGGAAGAAAAAGAGCCTTGGAAAAATATTCCTGGGAGTATTTAGCTAAAAACCAATGGGTGAAAGCAATGAAAAAGCTTATGAAAGATACGAAATATAGAAAAAATTATTGTGTTATCTGCAACGAACAATTGCCAAACTCTTTTGAATTTTTTAAACACAGATCTGATAAACACAGAGAGGTAGCTACTAGAGTTGTTTCTGACAATATTGCCGATTCTGGTGTAGATTTAAAAGTTAAGATTCGGGTATCAAGACGCATAGAATTAAGTGTTGGTAAATTTAAGGCTCAGACACGTGGAGAAGATGATATTTATGTGCCCCAAAAACAGGCAAGTGATATTGTGCGAATACTTATTGAAGCTTATGGGGAAGATATCATTAAGGATATTAAAACCATCATGGCAGTTGACAATTAAATACTTTGATTAGAGAATGAACTATGCGAGGTAGATTCAACATAAAATTAAATGTCAGTTATGAACTTCGTGATAAAGATGGCAATTTAAAGCCAATTTTTCAACCTAATCGTCTTTTTAGATGGTTATTGAAAAAGAATATCGTTTCTCCTCATTTCCCCAAGATAAACTATTTGTTTGGAAATTGGTCAAACAGGATGGTCATGTCTAATTTAGTAACTAATGCTGGTAAGGCTGCTGTAGCAGCTCTTATTAATGGAGCTACTGCTATAGACCCCTTTGATTATATTGCTAATGGTACTGGTACTACTGCTGCTGCTGTTACAGATACAGCTCTTGAAACTGAATCATCTTCTAGTGGTCTTACGAGGGCGCAAGACGCTTCTCCAACTAGAGATACTACAGACGTAACAAATGATACTGCGGTTGTAACTAAAGCTTTTTCAGTAACTGGATCAGTAGCAATAACTGAGTGCGGTCTTCTTAACGCTTCTTCAGACGGTATTCTTCTCGCTCGTCAGGTATTTGCAGCAGTTAATGTTGTAGATGGAGATACATGGACTCCAACCTGGAATATTGACGTAGATTAGTTAATATGGCAGAAATAGCAGTATTAGTAATAGGTGGTGGTGGCGGTGGCGGTGCCAACAAGGGTGGCGGTGGCGGTGGCGGTGGTTATATGTATGACGCCACGCACTCAATAACCGTAGGCACTGGCTATTCTGTAACCGTTGGAGAAGGCGGAAACGCTGATACAAACGGAGAAGATTCAGTTTTTAATACCATAACAGCCACGGGCGGTGGTGCTGGCGGAGATGATGATGGCGGTTCGAGAAATGGTGCTGCTGGAGGCTCAGGTGGTGGTGCTTCAAGAGATGGAACTGTCGGCGCAGGAGACGGAAGCGGTGAGGGAAACAACGGTGGAAGCGGAGTAAATACATCACCCAATTATCATGGTGGAGGCGGTGGTGGCGCAGGTGCAGTAGGTGGAAATGCGGGCACAAATGGTGGTGCTGGCGGTAATGGTACAGCCAATTCTATAACTGGATCATCTGTAACTTATGCAGGTGGCGGTGGCGGTGGATGTTATCGGGATGGTGCGGGAACTGCAACTGGCGGTGCGGGTGGTACTGGTGGCGGTGGACAGGGTGGTTCACACGTTGGCGGAGTTGGTGCAGCAGGAGATGAAACTGCGGGTACTGACGGGCTTGGCGGTGGTGGTGGAGGTGCTGCTGCTGGCGGTACACCAAAGGCAGGTGGAGATGGAGTGGTGATTATCAGATACTTAACATCAGAGTTTAATCACACAGGGGGTAGCTCTGCAACAGATGGTGATTATACTGTGGTTACTTTTTCAAGTAATGGTACATTCGAGTTATCGACGGGTACAGAATACACACAAGACATGGATGAGGTAATTACTCTGGTTGATACTCATTCAAGGGTTCTCTCAAGAGGATGGACAGAAGCTGTAACCCTGACAGATAGTTTTTCAAAACTAATTGGCAAGTCTCTTTCAGAAAGTATTGGGTTGATACAATCTTTTACCAGAACTTTTTTTAGGGGAATAAACGAAGTACCTAAATATATAAGTTCAATAGATCAGGAGCCAGAAGGAGCTACGTTGGCTAAAGATGAACCGACTGGAATGGTATCGGGTAGCGGAGATAAGCCAAACAGTGTATAGTTAAATTATGACAGTTGTATTAGAAGTCAGAAATCCAATAGATCTTACCTCTTCTTATGACCAGATAGAGATAGAACGGGCTACGTCTAATAGTGCTGCTGCTATGAGCAATATAGATACTGTCGATATTGATACCTCGAGAGCTTCTGATCTTTCTACAGGTTACACGCAATACGTTGATTCCACTGGAACCGTAGGTACTCACTATTACAGATTTAGATATCTCAACTCTACTTCATCTGCTGTATCAGCCTACTCAGATATCTTTCTTTCGGGAACTACAGTTTTACATACTCGATTTAGAAACAAGATGAGAGATACCAATTCAAACAATTATTTTTTCAGTAATGAAGAAGTTGACGATTTTCTTACACAAGCTATTGATAAACTTTACCCTCTTACTTGGTTTGAAACTTACGATGATTCAGCTTTTGTGCCAGACGGAACAACAGAAATATTTACGTTTCCAGTACAAGTAACAAGACTTACTGATTTAGAGTTAAGAAATAGTAATGGAGAAAAGATTGGCGATAAGCATGGATGGCAAGTAAGAGGAAGGAACTTAATTTTTGATTATCCTCCAGACAATGGAGACACCATTAGGGCGTGGGTGGAAAAGAAATTCGTCAAATTGTCAGAAGTTCCGAATATTTGGGATTCTCACATTATTAATCTCATGAGACTTGATGCTTATGAAACTCTTGAAGCAGATAGAGCTAGATATTACAAATATAATACTATTGCAAAACCTGACGGTGGATCACTTCCGCAGCTTAATAATATTATAACTAGAATTGAGCAACAAATACGTTTACGAGAGCAACAATTGAGGAGAACTAGAAAACCAGTTGAAATAAATCTCACGGGGGTATAAAGTAATATTATGGCATTAAGAAGTTTAGGATCATCTCTACTAGCGAAGACCAATCCAGGTGGTAAGTATCGTGAGAAAGAAGAGAAAGAGATCCAACAGCCACAGATTCCACAAAAAGGAGAAACTGGAACATTGTCACGCTCTTTAATTCAAGAACCATTGGAGAGGAAGGTTCCTCCTGGTTCTGATAAAATTGTAACAGCTAAACCAACAATTGATGAAACAAGAACTCCAGGTGAGGCAATCCCACAAGAAGCTGCCCCAAATATGTTGGCTGGTAGTATGGGAAGAATGGTAGGTTTTCCAGCCCCAGCCCCATCTCAAGCAGGTGGACAATTTACTCAGGGGATTACAGAGCCTAATCCTTCACCCCCTTCCGTAGCATCACAAACTCCAAGTGTAGCATCTCAAGCAGCACCTGGGGGTAGAGTGGCTAGATCGGTATCTGGTGGAGCAGCTCCTGGAGCAGCACCTGTTAGCGATCGTTCTCAAGTATTGGGATCACAGACAACACAACAGGCACCACAAGTAGTAAGACGTGAAGGATTCTTGCCAACAATTGCTAGTGCATTATCTGGTAGAACCATTGCTGCTCCTGAAGAGGGTGGAGAACAGGTGGAAGATTTGAGTAGAGGAATCGGATCTACGGGAGTAACCCGTTCAGGCGGTGTAACTAGTTTTACTCCAACTACAAGTCAGTTTATCCAGGGTGCAGCAGGTAACTTGATTAACACTCTAGGTCAATTGCTTGGTAATCCGTTTCCAGAAAAAGGAATATCTGAGGCAAAACAGAAATACTCACAATCACCAATTCCAGCAATTAGAGGACAAGGTTCGATCAGCAGTGCTTTTAATAATTTAAGAAGTAAAGCAGGAGATATCTTCAATGGACTGAGAAGCCTCTTTGGTAGATAATGAGCTATGACATATCTTGAGTTTCAAACAAAACCCAAGGCTCTAACAACAAAAGAAGATATCGGTGGCGGTCAAATTGGATTAAAGAGTTTAGATCCACCGCTTTTTTTGGAGCTTCAATTTATTAAATTACACACTCACAAAGGTGTTGATTCTAGGAAATTACAAGCTGAAGCTACTCCTGAAATGGTTAGAGCTTTCAGACCGCTTGAGCGTGAGGAACATGGTGTAGTAACTTGGTCTGGTTCTGGAACATCAGGATCGGTAGCTCTTACTTTTAGCACTCCTTTTACCGAAGTGCCAGATGTGTTTGTTACGCCCCAAGATGGAGACGTAAACATACAAGCGGTCACTAATACACCCACCATAAATGGAGTCACAATCTATTGGAAAAATGATGCTGGGAATACAGAAACATCTGTAAATGTTGCTTGGTTGGCAAAAGGAAGGTAGTATAGTTATATGTCAGCAATTGACTCCAAATATCATTTAAAGATTGAAGACTTTGGTTTTATGCTTGCTAAACAAGCAAGGGTTGAAAGACATATTTATACGAGAGAAGAGGCTCCATACTTTGTAAACAAATTTAGTTCAGGTGATCCCAACTATAGAGATGCAACTTTCTTTCCGCATTGGGCGCAGCTCAACTGGCTCAATGGGTTTGATCAAGAGTTCTTTGATGATGGGGGAAAGTTCTTCAGATCATCCGCAGTTGATCCAACAGCACAAGAGAAATTAACTTTGCAAAAAGCCATTAATTCAGCAGGAACTGTGTCTAATGATGGAATGAGGTCATTTGGGTTAAGGTCATCATCTTCTTCTGGATGGTGGAGTACAGATTATGAATACCGAAGGAAGATAACCATAACTGCTGGATCCAGTGCTGTACCAGAAGGATATCCTGTTAAATTGACAGAAGATTCAGATGCTATAGAAACAGCAGGTAATGTAAGATCTGACAGAAAAGATTGGAGAATAATTTATTCCGATGGGACATCAGACACCGATCTAACCCGTGATTATGTAGATGCTGACTTAACCGTGTTCTCAACACAGGTTTCAATCGCAGCAGAAGCTGAAGATGATTCATATTATCTTTACTACGGTTATTCTTCTGAGAGTACGGATAAGGAGCCGACAGATGATGATGGATGGAATGAAGTTTATACACCCCCAGATACAGACGCTAATGTATTGGGTTTGTGGCACAACAAAGAGGGTACAGGTACTTCAGTAGAAGATACGTCTGGTAATGGGAATGATGCAACTCTAAATGGAAGCGTCACTTGGACTGCAAGTGATAGTAAATTTGGTTGGGCTTTAGATTTTCCTGGAAATAGTGGTGCATATATGGAGACTCCAGCTTTCGATCAAGACGCTGGAACAATTCAAATGTGGATTAAGAAGGATTCTGTTGGTGGTGGGGGATATATTTTTAATCAAAGACAGGCAACTTCTAAATGGCTGGCAAGTTGGACTGGCACTGGTGGAATTAAAGTGGGTCTACAGGGTGATTCTGGTTATCCAGAGTTGACGGCAACAAGTGTAATCCAAGATACAAATTGGCACCATTTGGCTTTTGTGTTCGATGGGACAGATCAGGTTTATATTTATTTAGACGGTTCTCTTAATATTACCTTAGATTTTTCAAATTCTGGACAAACAGGATTAATCAGAAGCGGTAATTCAACCATAAGATTTGGAGAAAGTTTTGCTGGACAGATGAGTAATATTCGTTTTGACAACGTAACAAGAAATTCTTTTCCCCATGCTCTTTCAGAGGAACCAAGTACAGAAACCGCAGATGAAGATCCTCAAGGAGATGCTGCGAGTGGAGGTATTTTTGAGATATATGGAGCAGATGATTCTGGCGTGGTATATCTGTGGGACGGTACTTCAACTTGGACTGAGCAATTTAATGTAAGAAGGCTAAAATGGAATGATGATATTAGCACTGTTGACGGATCTGGACTGGTTGGAGATGATGGTGGTACTGAAAAAGCGACAGCCCAAGCTTTTACTTTAGATGCTGATACCCGTGTAAAAGGAGTTGAGGTTTATTTAAAGAAAAATGCTGGTACTCCAGGGGATATTACAGTAAGAATCGAAACTGATGACACAAATGCTCCTTCAGGGACACTTGCTGATGCCAACCTAACAGGCACTATTTCTTCTTTTGCAGAAACTGATTATGCCTGGATTACTCTTGATTTTGATTCTGTGTCTACAGCCAACTTATCTGATTCTACTAAGTATTGGCTGGTACTGAAAACAGACGCTGCTTCAAATGATAATAATTATGCTTGGGGGGCTGACACGTCAAGCCCTGGGTATGATGATGGAGATGCTGCAGATTCTACTGATGGTGGTTCTGGTTGGAGTGCAGATTCTGGCAAAGATATGATGTTTAGAATATTGGGTGAAGCCACTCGTGTAAACGAAATAGCTCAAGCGCAATTGGACGGCAATACGGAATTGTGGTTTGCAACAGGAGATCCCAATAATACACGGGACAACAACGCTAGGCTATATATCTATGACGGTACTGATTGGGAATTAAGATACACATTTACTGGAACAGGTACTGCTGCTGCCTTGTGTTTACAAGTATATGAGTCACAGCTGTTTGTGGGACTATCTCCCCGTTCAAAAATTTATTCTACTAGCGATGGAAGCACTTTTACTGAGAGTAAAGACATAGATCAACCCGACAATCCTGGATATCCTTGGGATATGGAAGTTTACAATCAGAGATTATATGTTTGTGGTGGTCATCCTGAATATTCAATCGACAATTATTCTTTAGGATATTTGTGGAGTTATGATAACTACGCATGGCAATTTGTATATGATTTTAGTTTTACAGTTGCCAAAACGATGGAAGTATTTGACGGACTTCTGTTCATTGCCACAACAGACAAGAAACTTTATGTATTTAATACGGCTTCGATTGATAAGTTGTTCGAGTTTCCTTGGGATGTAACTTTAGACTGGATGGGTGTTTGGGATGACAAATTGGCAATTGGACTTAATGGAGCTAACGGATTAACTGGTGAGGAGGCTGTATATCTATTCGATAGAAATGGATTTCATAAAGCATTTGTTCCGCCTAGTGTGGGTATTCAATCTGGTATTGTTGCTAGAAACGAATTGATCCTAGGAACTACTGGTAACACAATTTATAAGGTCAATGATTCTGTATATGCAAGTAGTGGAACCTTACAAAGTTCCTATTTTGAAGCGCAATTGCCTAATATATACAAACTATATCGAAGCATAACAATCATGTATGATTCGTTGCCGACTGGTGCTAGTATATTAATCGAATACAGGGCTGATGAAACAGATAGTTGGACTACTCTAGGAACAGCAAGTACGGCAGGTTCTACTTCTGAAACATTTAACTTTGCCTCTGGAGTTTATTCGTATAAGATTTCTTTGCGCTACACACTATCAACTTCAGATACGAGCAAAACACCAACACTCAGAAAAAGTATTCTCAAATATGTTTTATCTCCAGACTTCAAATATATGTGGAAGATGAAATTGGCGTGTCCCGATAAAATGATCTGGTTAGACGGTGCTGAACCACAAGCAATTGTTGGCACTGCGATAAACGCAGAAGATACTTCAATTGTTCTAAAAAGTACAGATGATGCTAGTCCTACAAATGGTTTTCCTGATCCTAATGGTAGCGCAATGTACGCTGTGGTTGAAGATTCAGATGGTAATGAAGATGTATTTACTTATACAGGGAAAACGTCCACAACCCTTACGGGAATTCCGTCTTCAGGAACTTATGCGTTAAGTAATCATTCGGTGGGTGAGATTGTTCGAATAAGAGGAGCAGACTTACATCAAAAAATACTTGATTTGAAACAAGCCAGACAGTTAGTTACATTCACAGACATTGATGGTTTAACCTATACTGTGTTGTTTCATTCTTATCAATCAGACAATTGGGTAATTAATCCAGAAGACTCTGGTGGTGGATTGGAAAATGAGGTTCCAATTACTCTTTTAGAAGCATGAAATATCTGTTAGTATAAACAAATGATATGGCAAAAAATAAGACAAAAACTTATAATTTTACAAGAAATCAGTTCTTCGGACTTTTACTCGGTGCGATTATCAGTACCTCGATTGCTACTGTTGCTGGCACTGTCCGTATTCTTAACAGTGACCACTTTACTATTATTGCCTTGGGTAATAGATTGGAAAATATTGAAAATGCTTTTGTGCCCCGTGGAGAGATTGATTTAAAATTTGAAATATTAAATAACAAGATAGATGCTAATACTAAATTGTTAGAATCTATTAATAATAAGTTATAAAAGGAGGTGACTTATATATGGCGCAGAAAGTAGTAAATCAAAATGAAGCAGCTAACCCTGGAAGTAGGACTGTTACTCATGGAACGATGAACATTAAGTCTAACACCAAAGGAGTTTCTGAAGTCCCGACAATGCAAACACCAACTGTTCACAAAGAAGGACAAAAGGTTATGGGAGGTACAATTCCTAATGCAAAAAGAGTGGGTACACATTACTAAAAAAAGGAGGGGTTTAACTTGTTTTTAGAACAGGTCGTTTGGTAAGAAACATCCCCCTCCCCAGATCTGTGTTACATATAAGTATATCAAAATATGTCAAGTAAAAGCCAGAAATTGATGCAAAGAGAAGCGATGGAACGTAAACGTTTCGGGTTCACTCGTGCTGAAATATTAAAAGCCAAAGGTGCTAAGTGTGCTATTCCTGGTGGTGGACACGAAGGTGATTTGGTGATAGATCATATAAATGGTGGTGGAAGACACGATACCGAAAGAGGGATTATTAGGAAAGAAACTCATGACATGAGCAATCTAAGAGTCTTGTGCAGGAAACATGCAGGGATGATAGATCGCATGGATTACATTAAGGGAATGGGTAGAAACACCAAGGGTAATCCTAATAATCCATCACAATAATCATGACAGACGGAGATATATCAACAAGATTTCAAGCACAAGAAATACTCAATAGAGTTTTTAACTCTTCTGAAAACACGCTATCTGTAAACACGGGATTTAAGGTACCCAAATACGATCAGATAATTGCTTCATATCCCAATGACACTACAGAAACTTATGAATACAAATATGGTGGAGAAACTCAAGCAACTATGACGGTAGTATATACCGACAGTACAAAGGAGAATTTTTACAGTGTAACAATGACTTGATATGGCATACAAATATAATCCGTTTACGGGCAATATGGATAGTGTGGGAAGTTCAATGGGTGGAGACGACAGGTATGTAAACGTGGCAGGCGATACTATGACTGGTGCGCTGACCATAGATGGTACTGCCAATGCTAAACAACTAGTAGTTCAAGGTCATAGTACTCAAACCGCCAACCTTACAGAATGGCAAAATAACAGTGGAACGGCATTGGCTTATGTAGACCAAGTTGGTTCATCTAAGTTTGTAGAGATAAATGCTACTGGAAATATCACCCTTGATGGAACTAGCAACGCTTTTATGATATTGGATAGAAATGCAACAACTAATTTTGCAGCTTTTCAATTCAAAACAACGGGAACAACTAAGGCAACGGTTGGTATTTATAATAACGCTACAAATAATTTAGTCTTCAATCTTGATGGTGCAGATGCAGGGAGAAGGCAAACCCTTATTTTAAAACCAAACTCAGAGGCAGTTTTTAATGATGAGGGGGGAGACATGGATTTTAGAGTCGAGGGAGATACTAATGCTAATTTAATTTTTGCAGATGCAAGTGCAGACCAAGTAACTTTAGGACTAACTCTTCTGACCGACAAAATCCAGTTTACCCAAACAGATGGTAACGAGTATATAGATTCGCTTAATGACGGGTATTTGGATTATGGGGCTACCACAGGGCACAGGTTTAATGCTCCTATTACATCTGGTACATGGAATGGGACTGCCATAACTGTACCTTATGGAGGCACGGGATTGACAAGCCTTACGCAATACTATGTACCTATTGGAAATGGAACATCGGCTTTTACTTCTGACTCTTATTTTACCTACAACACATCGACAGATAAGGCAACACTTGGGCTTGGCATTGATGGAATTACGAATAACATCTTTACTCTCACATCGGGCGGTACTTCTTGGCAGTATGGGTTAAGAATAAACGACAGTAGTGGCAACCACATGGCATACTTCTCACCTCAAAACAGGTGTTTGCTTGTTGGTACAACCTCATATTCAAGTGGTATCTCTACTATGCTTATGGTTGGAGGGTTTACCGAGAATAAGGTTGTTTTCAGAGTACAAGCAACAAAGACGGCAGACGGAACACAAACAGAGGATTTAGTCAGGTACTACGACACAAACAGTCTACTATTTCACAGAATCAACTACGTCAATCAATACTATTACGAGGGAAATATGTATATCGGGGGTAAGGTAAACGGTATACCTTCAATGGACAGATTACAGGGTGCAGGTTCACGCTACACAGTAACTACATCTAACATGAACACATATTATGATTCAACATTTGACGGGTATCATTTTGGAATTGCAGCATCTTGTTTAACAGCAACAACAGGATATATAGAAATCGACTTCAATCCTTACATTGGTTGGACTGCTAACACTAACACTGGATATACCTATGTTCAGGGTAGGCTCGTTATCAGTTTCTATTCTACAGGCAGTATTGCTTCAACCATTCTAGTTGAAAGTTATAGACCTTCTGGCGGTGCTGATAGTTGGATGACTTGGAGTTCAACGACAACAAACACAAACCTTGTCTACACGGTGTCGCTATCTGCAAACCACAACTACTCTAAAAAAATGAGAATATCCTTCTACCACCCTACTCATGGCGTAAGTATAACGGGTATTTCGTTCTTTCCTGATGCACCACAAAACGTTGCCGAACAAACAAACATCCCAAGATATACCTCGGAGGATTTAACCCTTGCTCATAACTCACTTTCACTAACAGATAGCAATTATGTTCAAAGGACTAAGTTTGAAAGCAAGGTAGCAGACGGGGGAACAGCCCTAGCCTACTTATTCGATACAGAGAATGACCTTGCTACATCTGGTGCAAAGATAGCTAGTTTCAAAAATCAGGGTACCGAAAAGGCATTTGTTGATACTAACGGATTTGATGCAGTTGCTTTTAGTGTGGGGGGTACAGCAGGAATAGACAAGTCAATTACCGTATTAGATGCAGACGGTACAACAACCCATGCACTAACATTTACAAAGGGTATTATAACTGCATGTGTAACTACTTAATTAAAAAAGGGTTATAATATAAACATGGCAAAACTTAAAACTATAAAACTTCCAAACAAAACAGAAGCAAATTATTGGCGTATTACTAAAGCTACTCTTGACTTTGATACAAATGTACAAGAAGTTACAGTTGTGGGATTTGCAACAAAGCAGGACAGGTTAGACGCATACGCTCCCCTAAAGTCTTATGCACTATTTATAGAAATACCAGAAGATGATCTAAAAGACATAGCAAAAAGAATTTATAAGGCTTTTGATACTACACCCATCGCAGAAAAAGCTGCTGACGAAGAACAGAAAAACATGAATTTAATTATGAAAGGAGATGACGATATTTAACATGAAACCAAACGTTACATTAACAGGGGATGATTTAATTATCTCAATTCAGGCACTTAATCAGGTAAGCGTACCAGTAAGGGATGCAGACCGCATAAAAGTTATCATAAACAAAATGACACTTTTGTTAGAACAATTACAAAAAGGAGATAATAACGACAAAATAAAAAAATGAAAATAAACATAAACATAGATTTGCTAGACATATTCAAAACTCTTCGCAGTAAGAAAATGAAGATGATTGATGGTGAAGACGAAGAGAAACCAAACAGATCTAATCCCATGATCCCAGACAGGGCTGATACAGAAACCATGTATATAAATCCTAATGATATTTCCAGAATTGAAAAAGATAAACTGAGAGACATCACAGCACAACACGTACCAGAAAACACACATTTAAAATGACAATTGTTAAAAGAGATAATAAGGTGGAAATACGCAGTCACAAGACTGGAAAAAAACTTGGAGATTTTGGTTCGGTTACCGAAGCCAGAAAGAGATTAAAACAAATCGAATACTTTACCCGTTTAAGATCTAAAAAAAAGTAATATGGCACAACCAACAATACCTGACCACTTGATGAAAGAGCTTGATACTTCACCCCCTACAGAAAAGATTGTTCAACACATGATTGAAAGTTCAAGAGCTGTAAGAAGATCGACAATCTCATTTACTGACTCAATTGCCTTTCTAACTATATCATTCTGGTACTTTTTCTTTACAGGTTTAGCCTTGCTATTGGGAAGGAAACTTCCTCGTAAGTGGTTGGATCTGTCACACAAATTAGATGCTGGTAGAATATCCAAAAAAATCGAGGACAAAGAACAAAATCATATTGCTGAAGCCAGCAAAAAAGTTGGCGGATATAAAATTGTGGACATGGAAACTAAACGACCTGTTGGCTTGAAAATAGAACCAATGAAGCCAGTTAAATCTTAATGTCTTTTGTATCTTAGATGGGGCAGACTTCTCCTCTTTCTTAATATTTCGTCTTTGTTTTTATGGTAATACCTTAGTCGGGATATCTGTCTGGCAGATTTTCCCTCCTTCTTCCATTTTTCGATTAAACTTCTTAATCGGTCTTTTCCCGTATCTTTAATAGACACCATGCTCCTTCCTCGTATATTTTAATATTAACGTCATATCTGTCTTTTAGTAAAGCATACCAGTTTTTTATATTCTTTTCTGAAGCTACGACCTCGTGAGATCGGCGGAGAGCCATGTCTAAAAATTCAAATAGGGTAGTATCAGGCAGATGAGTTAAGGTGTTACGGAAACTTATCACTCGACCCCTAGGTAACGTTTTTAAGTAGTCACAGTAATATATATTCTGAAATGTACCAGCGTGTATTTTCCCATCCTCACTAGCTCTTTTTACTCCCTTGTATTCTGAAGTCACAAAAGTTACTGGATATGTCCACTGAGAAAGCTCTATTGCTATGGGGATGCTATTATAACCGACAACAACCAATGGGGACTCTGACTCTTTGGGATATCTCAAAACAATATCTCTCCATAGGGGATCGTGTACTGCCAGCACCCGATCGTACTCTTCGTCCAAAAGCCGTTCGTTTTCGGGCTTGTACTCTTTATTAATACCAACCCTGGGGGATGAGTCTTCCCATCCTTTTTGGATGTTTGGATGATTATATCTATTTCTTTGTTTTGTTCCGATTGCTCTTCTTGCCATATTTTTTATACCACGCCCCACTTTTAACAGGATATTTTCTGTACTCTACGTTTATCATACCGAACGGGGCTTCCTCGACTTTATGGACGATAGACTTGTTCTTTAGCTTCTGAGACACTTTAACTTGAATAAACTTAACCTCAAAATGATTGGGGTTGCTACATTTTGCAGGTCTTATGGCAATGACATCAGCATTACCCTTCGAACCTGCTGCACGTATGGAATACCAACCCTCTTTATAAAATTTATTTGCAAGCATTATTTCCCTATTACGACTACGTATGTAATTTTTATTTGGCATTGGGGCGTTTCTCCTCTTTACCAACACTTACACTAGTCTTGGGAGACTTTACTTTATAAATCATACCGTTTCTGAAAGCCATACTCCAATTAATAAAATACTTATCGTGTTCCAATCCTACACGACCTTCTATTCTTCTTTGAGCAGCTTGCACTTGTTGTTCCCAATGATTGAGTTCGTATTGTTTTTCACGAACCATACGGGAATGAAAAGTCAATTCAGCCAATTCTTCTTCGGTTAGCTTAATTTCTTCTCCACTTGGTTTAGATAATTTTGCTCCTTTGGGTATTTTCATTTAAGTAAGAATCCTCCTTCTATAAGCACTCTTCTAACATCACTTTCACGCTCTGAGCTGACTTCGATAACCTTACCTTCATATTTTTTCCCAGCTACATGAGCATATAATGTCCTACCATCTGCGCTGTGTATTTCAACAGTCCTTGGTGCTTCTTTTACTTTAACTTCTTCCTTCTTGATTTCTGTCTTTTTTGTTGTCTTTTTTTTAGCTGCCATACTACTCACCTCATTCCACAAATTCAGTCTTCTTTAAAAATTCTTCCTGGTCTTTGTCTACATCTCCAGCAGAAATTTGTCCATCTTGCACAAACTTATCAGGTGTCCAATGAGTCTTTCGAAAAGCTTTGGCTTGGGGATTATTTGGAACCCCGTTTGCTTCCTCTTCATTTTGATTATCATATTTTTCGGCAGGTACAAACTGCGCTCTTTTAGGAAGAGAACCAGATCGACCCTTTTGGGCTTGAATTGTTGTTCCTGCGATATCTGTTAAATCCATATTATTTTGATACTACTTCAGGGAAATCCCTGCCAATAATTTTATACACTAAATGCAGTACGATCAAATAAAATAATACTGGAAGGAAAAATATTATTTTCAAGAAACGTCTCAGCATGTATATACGTTACCTTGCTGTCAATTAAGTGTCAAGCAGGAATCTTATCAATAATTGAGTCTTTGTTTACAGAACCCCAATTGTCTCGGATAACCTTGGCTAACGCTGCAATAAATCCAGCGACAAAAGCTGCCAATATAGCAAAACTGTATTCTTGGATATTTTCCAAATCGGGTTTCAAAACTACGCTAACAGCTACTACTGCTCCTGCTCCACCTGCTACTGCAGTACGCAGAAATCTCCAGGCTATTATTTTCCATTGCGGATAGTTATTAGCATCTTTCATTTGTACTTCATCTGCCATATTACTTCACCCCCCTTGCGCCAATTTTTAAGACTGTTAAGATGATCTCTAATTAAATCTATTATATTGGTTTTTACAGCCTTAGTTCTGATAACTTTTTTCTCAACCCATTGATCTATTTTGTCTTCCAAAGGTTTTACAGCTCGTTCGACAGCACCCACAACTGCATCATTCGTTTTTTGTTGTAGTTTAGCAATGCTTTTTCTAGTTTCATCTTCTGATTGTTCTAAATTTTTAAGACGTAAATTTATATCAGAGAAATCTTTTCTGTCATCAGCCATATCTTTATCAATCCTATTTACGTCTGCACTAACACTATCTACCCGTTTGTCTATGCGTTCGATTGCTTTTAATAAGTTTTTGTATTGGCTATCTTCCATGAAGTTAGTTTCCAGCAAGCTTTTGTAAAATATTAGAAGCCATTACAACACCTCTTTCAAGAGTTGTAACTCTTGTTTCAAGATTCTTAATTTGTTCGCTTAACTCGCCATTTTGTTTTTTCAATTCTTCACATGGATCAAATGGTGGTATTGGTGGTTCTTGATTGTAGGGTATTCCAAAAGCCTTACAGACTCCCCGTACAATTCCTTCTACCACCCTTGGTCTATTAAAATGTAATAAGGAATGGTCATCAGGAACGTGCATACCAACACCGCACTCAATAATGTTGCATGGAGTTTTGGCAGTTAAATACTTCCACATATAATAATATTTAGTGTTAGCGTTTCTCCTTTCGGATCGATTAACTACATCAGTCGTTTTAAAATATTCTTCTTCTATGTCCTTGCAAATGCGTTGAGATTCTTGTGTAGCTTTGTCTACTTGAGGATCTGGAAAATCAACAAACCCTCCGCCCCTGCCGTAAATGTCAGCATCATAATGTATAGAAAGAAACAAATCGAAATCTTGTGAAGTTATATTGTGGTCATCATTGGCATTGGCATCAGTTGTATATACATCAAAACCCCTTCTGCGAAGTTCTCCTGCGACTTGATCTCTAATATCTACATTGAAGCTCATTTCATTGGGCGCACCTGTAGAACGTCTTAGTGCAACAATGGAATTATACTGGCAGTTCTGATGTCCAGCTTGTAGGCAGATTTTAGCTATCATGCTTTTAAGAGTTTACACTCTTCTTCTTATCGGTGTCAACCTATCTACGTTTAAATGTTGCACCTATGGCAAGTGGTACAGTAATGAAAAATACTAATACTGTCCATGTTCCAGTAAACCAATAATAAAAAGCCAAAGCATTAATAAACCCTACAAACATTATTGTATATATCCTACATAAAAATATAAATCCATTTAGTATTTTATTTCTCATTTTCGATTAACTCTGTTATCTTTACGCTGTTTATGTCTTTAACAAAGATAGCTAATACCTTAGCTCTTCCAAATAATTCTCGTAATTGTATGTTAAGCTCTACTAAACTCTTTTGATCTCCAGCATCTTCTTTATCAAATATTAAAAGATATCTTCCCTTCGGATTGATCTTTAAAATTTTAGCTGGATGTAATTTAATATCAGACATAACTCAGTAATGAACATAGAATACTATATGTGTAGGTATGTGTCAAGTATCAAATAAAGTTGGGGCTAGTGCCTGCCCAACAACTAGCCCCGAACTACTGAGACTCTAACACATAGAAGTGCTGGAGCAATTATATTTTGACCTATTAAGATCTTCTTGTCAATTGAAAAACAATCATTTAAAGTAATAGCCTCTATAACAGAAATATCCCCTTGACACCGAGGTGTGTTTGGGGATATTCTGATTCGAGAATTATGAACAATACATTCTACAACACAACTACTTCAAAAAGCAAATCCAATTGTTTACAGGGGACTGGAGCGGGCACGCTGTTCACCCCCTTCTAATAGAGTGAACGGAGCAAGACCTTTTCTCGGAAACAACACTCAGGGAATATGGTTTATAACTGAACCAAAGTCGGTATTACGGTGACACTCACTGGCAAAGAGAAACCTGTTTACATAAATCAGTTACTAGTCGAAAATAAGAATACTTACTTCCCTGGAGTAAGAGCCTTTCTGTTACAAGCCTAGGGAATGTTAGTAGAGAAAAAGAATATGGCAATAAATCAAAATAGTATAGATTACAGTAAGCTGACAACACAGCAAGCCTTGAGGACTCTAAAGACCAAAGAAGAAATTGCAGAATATTTCAAGTATAGATTTGGTGAGATTAAAGCAGAGAGAAAGACATTGGAATGGGATTTAGAACATCAATGGGAAGAGAAACAGAAAGCTAAGACAGAAAAATCCGAAGACGAAAAACGAGCTGATGAAGCTTTTGAAGCCATAAAAGATATATTTAAAGATATATAAGCACAAGTTCACCTGTCTTGTGTTGACCCTTTTTGATAATAGCACAAAACGGGCAGGTTTTGTTTACCAGTACATCCTAACCTCGTGTATAAACTTTGGTAGCCAATACACAAGAGTTACAAATGCCACGCTGGCAAATAGTAATTTTTTCATTTTTCTTTCACCCCCTTCTCGTTTTCTCTAACCCAAACCCTGAGTGCTAAGATTGATCCAACCACATACATACCTATTCCAGCCACGCCATACAAAGAGTCAGCCAGAGCCACGTTGGTAGCCTCAATCATAGTGGCAATTATACCAATCACCACCACAGCCATAAAGATTTGTGCAAGTGTTTTATCCATACTTAATCACCTTCTTTCATATTCTCCTCTTTATTTGTCATTTTGTTTTGGTGGTATGTGACCCGTCTTTTCCCCACCTTCTTTCCCCAGTTTCTTAACTGAAAACATCATGCCATTCCAGTAACATAAGATTGCACCATGCATATCAGCCTTGAAAAACAAATCGTCTAGTGTCTTGATTTCGCCTTTTGGGTTTTTCATATCTGTATAAGTGTTTATTTGGCTGATTTAAATTAACACTTGCTGTGCCAGTCTTGCCTCTGCTATCTTTACATATTCTTCGTCTAGCTCTATGCCTATGAAATTATATCCGTTCATTTTACAGGCTATTCCTGTAGTGCCACTTCCCATAAAAGGATCAAGGACTGTTCCGCCCTTAGGCGTTACCATTTTGATTAGATATTCCATAAGGGCAAGAGGCTTAACTGTTGGATGGTTGTTTTTGTTTGGTAATCTATTTTCAGGATTTCTATTATTCTCTATCAAACCCTTTTCACTGTGAAACCCTCCATAGTCAATTCTATCCTTGTCCTCCATATCCTCACACCCCTTATTCCTCTCACTCTTACTTGCCTTTGCTGTATAGATTATTGATTTGAAGAAACGAGAGGCGTTGCCCGAATCTCCAAAACCACAACCATCATTATTTTTCTCTGTTCCATATTTACCATAGACTTTATTATTCAACACGCCTACATTTCCACCTTTTGAAACTCCCGTCTCAGGAAAACACTCTCTTACTTCTTCGCTGTTGTCGTGGATTAGGTTGGCAGGGAAGCGACCCAAATTATTTGCTGGTGTTGCTGTGCCTTTTGCTTTACCTTCTCCAACATCAAAATTTACTCCATTATTATTTATGCTTGCCTTTGCATCTAACATTTCCTTATCTTCTTGCGACATTCCCACCCTACTCTCATCTATATTTATTCCACCTGTTCCCCACTTTAATACGTTCTCGGCTACCGTCTTTTCTGACAAAGGTTTTCGTGCCATACAAATAGGTTCGTGTGCTGGTTTAAGAGCAGTTCCCCAGCCTTCCCATTCGGAAGTACCCTTATCTTTGTCTGGTCTTGGTGGAGATTGCCATCCTGTTGATGTTTCTCCTTTAGTCAAATTGTATGGTCGGTTCGCAGGATTTTTAGAAACAAATTCCCTCTCATTCCCCTGCAACTTATCTACTGCCTTACCTATATTCAAACTTTTCGGGAAGCCCGACCCATACACCCATTCAATCATATCTCTTATCTCAAATCCTGCATCTTCAATAGCTACTGTCATTCTGTGGTAAGTTCTTGTACCACCAAAAGATAATAAGTATCCACCAGGCTTTAGCACCCTAAGGCACTCTTTCCACATCTCAACATTGTAAGCAATACCTGTGTTGTCCCACTTCTTACCCATAAAACCAAGCTCGTAGGGTGGATCGGTTACAACACTCTCTAGCGAGTTCTCATCTAGCGTTTTTAATATATCTAAACAATCACCTTGAAAAATTGTATTCATACATTTATATCTATATAGAGATGTACGATAAACTCGTACAACTGAAATTTAAACAGTTGCTAAAACATCCTTTTTATGTACTAGCAAATATTTTTTGTTATTGTATGTTATGTCCTCACCAGACCAGCGTCTGAAAATTACTATGTCACCAGCTTTATATTTATCCCCTTGCACAACTTCACCTTGTTGATGCACATCGGTTTTTGTTTCTGGCAAATATATACCCGACTCAGTTTTTTCTTCTCTGTCCTCTACTTTAATTAGTATGTAATTTTCTGTTGGCTTTATCATGCTTTGTTATACATTAAGTTCTACATTTTCTTTTTTCTTTAAAATTTCAATCGGAAAATAGTATTGACTCTCTTGCCCCACCCTTTTTAAATTCCAATGCTTTTTGGCTTCCTCAACTGTAACTGAATAAACAGTTCTTCTCTTTGGATCATATAGCATGATCTTTGTTAGTCCCTGTTCAGGTATCCACTTATCAACAACTGTCTTGTGTAGAGATATTTCTCTAGTCATCCAAAGAACAGCTTTGTTAAAATCTATCTTTTAAAATAGATGTCATTGTTAATTGTTTTACCTAAATTTACTTTCATGTTAGTTAAGTCTCAAGCCTCGGAGGCTATGAAAGCCCCCGAAGTTTTTTACTTAACTTGCGTTTACACCCTCTTCTGTGTAGACGTCTTCTAGTTGTTTAAATTCTGCTATTGCTTTTACCTCTTCATCTGTCAGATCAGATTTTTTGGGAGAAGCTATAACACTGTATTCAGTTCCCAATCCTTTCCCTTTTCTTTTGATAGTTACATCATAATGTCTGGGGTCTCCATACTCTTTGTCAGTTGCGTATGCGAGTATTTGCCTGAACACTGTTACTGGTGCTTCGTAAACAAAGATCTTGTTATCTCTTTCCCTGTCCAGAATGAGATAAGCATATTTGATCTTTACTTTTTTTCCCTCTGGTGCGTTTTCACCTTCCGCTAACAAAGTCGTTTTGTATGAATCTTTAGTTCCAGAATCATAAAAACGGATTTCTAATGGTTTAGTGACCAGTCTTATCCTGTTATCTCCTTCTTCAGGTTTCCAAAATAAGCCTCCTTCGCCCTGTGGGATATCATAATTGCTATAGTCATCTATTGTTTTTGGCATGTTTGCTTCACCCCCTTTTATTTCTTCTTCATAAATCTGGTTGATAATTTCGTAAGGATCGTTCTGACTATCATTATAGCTAAATTCAGTGTTAGTATCGGCAGTAGTCTCAGTTTCTGCATCTTTTAAATAACTTTCAATCCATTCGACATCACTTTTTGGTAAAATTCCCATTTTTTACGCTAGTCACATCTTCTTTCAAAATTCTCAGAAAGCTACGCTCTTCACCTATTCCAATATTTTTAGCTCTCAATATTCCAGCTTCAACCATACGCTTAATATGTCTTCTGTTGGTTCTAAGAATATCGGCTGCTTCGTCTAATGTTAAAAACATATCTTTAATCTTGGTCATGTCTATACATTACAATATATGCTACTACTTGTCAATAGTCAATCTGTTATTTTCCTAAGGTTTCTTCCTATTTCGATTAACATTTCTTTTTTGGTTAAAAGTATTCGCACATCAGTTTTTAAGTCCATGTATTGCTCGAATATGGATGGACTTTTACCATCCTCTGACATCCTTAACTGCAATTTGGCTGATGCTTCACGCCCTGCTTGAGTGCTTTCCCCAGCTTGTAGTAAAAATCTGTAGTATCTTCCATAATATTCCGACTCCAATTTTTCAAGAGCTGGTATTTTCTCAGTCAGTTCGTTCATCACATCAACCATTTGCTTATTTATGGCTTGTAAATTTGTCTTTCCCATTTTAGCTAATATATGTTGCTCCGCATGGACAATATGTTACAAATTCAGCATAACCATTGTCTCTGTTTTCAAGTACAGCATCTGGCAGTCTTCGACCACAATCAAGACAAGTATCTGCTACTGATCGCCTGACATCCTTATCTTTTTGGCTTTCCATTTCGTCTATGATAGTACGTAGGGCACCAATTGTTTTTTCATTGTCCCATTTGTCGGCAAAATCATATACATGTTCCGCCAATGTTTCGTAGTCTTGTTCTAATGCTATATCATTTTGTTTGTGACTCATTAATTTTCACCCCCTTATTCTAGCCCACGCTTTGACATCCTTATATCATGGGCTAGGTAAACGGGTTATAGTATCTCTGGCTGTTTAATCTGATAACCATAAGCCCAATGTTTGTTATCAAGTGTCACGATAACCTGTTCATTGTTTACTTTTTCCCATTCCACCTCTTGAACCTCTATACCAGACTTGCCAATACATTCAACTTCGATTGACATTATCTTAACAATTTTCGGTTTTTCAGTATTCCAAGCCCCCTTCCATTCTACATAATCGCCTATTCTCATAATTGGTTTGTGATTAGCAAGGTACTCTTCCTCGCCTGCAAGTCCTACTATTTGTTGTTTCATAATTATCACCCCCTATTCAAGCCCTCCATAGTAGTCACTTGTTGCCTTGCACAAATGACTACTAGCAAAGCTCAATCTTCTTTGACTAATTCTTTTAATGCTTCGTATGTTTTATCATTCATGTTATTTAGACAATCTAAACAAAACATGCTCTTGCACATTTTCTGGTAGTTGTTCGAGCTTTATTTCCTTGCCCAAATGTTTATCGTCTATTGCATAACCCCAAGTGCTAACCCCATATTGTGGATGTGTAGGGTCATCGCTAACAGACAAGCAATCTATTTGATATTTGCCTTCTATGGTTTCAATTCCATAGTGAAACGGCAATACTAATATTGAATATCTGTCGGCGGTTTTGCCGTTGTTGTCATATATTTTGTATATCTGCATTACTTTTCACCCCCTTTTTTTAAGTTCTGTTTAGTATCCGCTATCACTAACGGATACTAGCAAAGCTCAAAATATATAAATCTCTGGCTCTTTACCCGTTGATGATTTCACAAAGTGTTCGAGCTTGTTGGCTTCGTTTTGATTATCTGCGTATATCAATACTTTATACTCTGGAAATGTAACTTCAATGGCTCTTGAGCCATCCATTCTCATAATGTCTGGCAAGTCTTGGTTGACCCATTCTCTACTAGGTCGAATACACTTGATATATTTGGTTTTGCTCATGGCATTATTAAATTTATACTTCATATTTACTCACCCCCTTTGTTTAAGTTCTGATTAGTGCTACCTATTGCTAAGTAGCACTATCAAGGCTTAAACCTCATGCCTAGGTCTATAGCGATTTGTCTGCTTGTTTCTTCAAAAGCAAACCAAGCTAGCCAATTTTGTGCGTCTGTGTCGTTTGGTATGTGTACTTCAAGCCCTTGACTGTTCATGTCCTGCTGTAACTCTAAAATGTCATCAAGATATTTTTAGTGAAAGCGTGAGTGTCTTTGTAGTAGATAAGAGCGCATACCATGCCACTGATACAACCATGAGATAGTAAATCATTGAACCAGTCTTCTGCTTTTTCATAGTCTTCTATCTCATCGTAGATTATACTTGCAACTTCTTTATATAAATCAGTTACGTTATAATCGTCCATTATGTTTTGCAATTGTTTTTGTGCTTTTTTGATTGTCATTTATATCTCACCCCCTTGCATTTTCATTAGTGTATTTAACTCCATTGTGCATACTAAGGTATAAAGAAGTAGAGCAAGCAATAGGCTAGCTATTATTTTAATAGTTGTCTTATGTTTACGCAGATATAGTCGGGCTTTGCGTCTGTTAAATATGGTATAATTACCAAGTGTTATAATTCTCATGTTAGTAAGTCTCAGTAGTATAAATTAATTCTATACTGTCTATACAATACAATAGATGCATATGCTTGTCAAGTGTAATATAGACAAGTGTCAGCTTCAAGTTTCGGGTCAAATTATCGAGTTTTAATCTTTGTAAACGTTTGTCTTGTGTTTCTTTCCACGGTTTACAATGCTTTACAAGTATAACCAATCATCTTTACATATATTATCGTCTTTTAGTTTCGTTTAATTTGTCAATGTTTGTCAATCATCTATGCGGTTATATCTACACTATCACTAAGGTGCTAGTAATATGTATCATGTATATAGTACATAGCACATAGCACATAGCTATAGTATATAAGCATAGCAATAGGACTAGTGCATAGATATAGTAATAGGGGTACATCCTTATATGCTAGCACCTTAGCCCTTTGCCTATTGACTCAGCACCAAGGTGAGAGTATGCTTGGCAGCATAGCACCAAGGTGATAGCACCAAGGTGATAGCACCAAGGTGATAGCACAATACCAAGCTTCAAAGTGCGATCCCAATATTACTAGCCTAGGGTACTAGTACCTCAATCACATAGCACCTTGGCATGATAGATA